>JAJYMD010000074.1 GCA_021787255.1 Actinomycetes bacterium
CTGGCGGGAGGCGCTGGAGGACCCCCAACGCGCCGTGCACGGCGGTCCGGCCGCACGGGCCGCCTCCGCCTGGAGGCAGGTGCTCGAGCACCCGGCGGGCCGGCACCTCGCGCCGCTGGGCGACCGGCTCGAGCCACAGGTCTCGTTGCAGGGGATGGACACCGTTCGCTTCCTCACCGACGTGCTGCCCGACCTCGAAGCAATCCCGGGCCTCGTCGTCGAGCACACAGGGGAGCACCCGAGGTACCGCGAGGCCCCGGAGGCGCCCACCGTCACCCTCTGCGAGACCAGCGACCCTGGCCAGGACTGGTTCGACCTCACCGTCGAGGTGCGCGTCGGCGGCGAGCAGGTGCCCTTCGTCGAGCTGTTCACCGCGCTCGCGACCGGCCAATCCCACATGATCCTGCCCTCGGGCACCTACTTCTCCCTCGAGGACCCGGCCCTGCGGGAGCTCGCCCAGCTGATCGAGGAGGCGAGGGCGCTCCACGGCGCCGACGGCGACCGCATCCGGGTCACCCGCTACCAGGCCAGCCTGTGGACGGACCTCGAGCGCCTTGGCGTGCTGTCCGCCCAGGCCTCCGAGTGGGAGCGCTCGGTGCGGGCGCTCGCCACAGCCTCGGACCGGACCGTGCACCCGGTCCCCGCAGGTCTCGACGCGTGCCTGCGCCCCTACCAGCAGGTCGGCTTCGACTGGCTCGTGTTCCTCTACGAGCTCGGGCTCGGGGGCATCCTCGCCGACGACATGGGGCTCGGAAAGACGCTCCAGGTGCTGGCGCTCATCTGCCACCTCCGCGAAAAGGACGAGCGGGGCCCAGGTGGGAAGGAGAGCCAGCGGGGCGCGCAGGGTGAGCCGAGCGGTCAGGACGCACAGGGCCAGGGGGGCGAGCAGGGTGAGCCGAGCGGTCAGGACGCACAGGGCCGGGGGGGCGAGCAGGGAGGATGCGACGTGCCGTTCCTCGTGGTCGCGCCGACCAGCGTCGTGGGGACGTGGGCCAGCGAGTGCCGCAAGTTCGCCCCACGGCTCCGTATCGAGACCGTGAACGCCACCTCTCGGCGGCGGGACCGCACCTTGTTCGACATCGCAGCCCGAGCGGACGTGGTGGTCACCTCCTACGCGCTCTTCCGCCTGGAGTACGACGACTACGAGAAGCAGCAGTGGGCCGGTCTCGTCCTCGACGAGGCGCAGTTCGTGAAGAACGTGCACTCCCACGGGTACCAGCGGGCCAAGACGCTCCCGGTCCGCTTCAAGCTGGCGATGACCGGCACCCCGATGGAGAACCACCTGATGGAGCTGTGGGCGCTGCTGTCGATCACCTCGCCGGGCTTGCTCGGCGGCGCGGAGCGGTTCAACGAGTACTACCGCCAGCCGATCGAGCGACGCGCCGACGAGGACAAGCTGGCCCTGCTGCGGCGCAGGATCAAGCCGCTGCTGCTGCGCAGGTCCAAGGAGCAGGTGGCCCAGGACCTCCCCGCGAAGCAGGAGCAGGTGGTCGAGCTCGAGCTCGGACCCCAGCACCGCAAGCTGTACCAGACCTACCTCCAGCGCGAGCGCCAGAAGGTCCTCGGGCTGCTCGACAACGTCCAGCGGAACCGCTTCCAGATCCTCCAGTCCCTCACGGTGCTGCGCCAGGCGTCCCTCAGCGCCGGCCTGGTCGACCCGGCTCGCCAGAGGGTTCCCTCGACCAAGCTGGACGCGCTCATGGAGATGTTGGAGGAGGTCGTTGCCGACGGCCACCGGGTCCTCGTGTTCAGCCAGTTCACCCGTTTCCTGTCCATGGCGCGCGAGCGCGTACGGGCGGCGGGCATCCCCCATTGCTACCTCGACGGACGCACCACGCGCCGGACAGCCGTGCTCTCGGAGTTCCGCTCGGGCGAGGTCCCCGTCTTCCTCATCAGCCTGAAGGCCGGAGGGTTCGGTCTGAACCTCACCGAGGCCGACTACTGCATCCTGCTCGACCCCTGGTGGAACCCGGCGACCGAGGCCCAGGCGGTCGACCGGGTGCACCGGATGGGCCAGACGAGGCACGTGATGGTCTACCGGCTCGTCGCGAAGGGGACGATCGAAGAGAAGGTGATGGCGCTGAAGGCGAAGAAGGCCGCGCTGTTCTCGAGCGTCATCGACAGCGGCGGGTTCGAGTCCGGAGCGCTCACCGCAGCCGAGATCAGAGGCCTCCTGGACTGACCCCGGACCCCGGGGGTCGGGGATCTGGGATCAGGGTCCGGGGCAGGGCGAGTCGGGCCCGGGGCAGGGCGAGTCGGGCCCGGGGCAGGGCGAGTCGGGCCCGGGGCAGGGCGAGTCGGGCCCGGGCGGAGAGGCCGGTAGACGGGCTGCCACATCGCCTCTACCACCGCGTCGTGGAACGTCCCCTCGTCCCGGCGGGCGACGCCGTCCTTCACGGCCGCGCGGGCCACGGCGGCCGCGACGGCCGCAGAGGTCTGGCGGAGGGTGTCGACCGGGGGGAGGATCGACGCCCCTGGGCGCGTGGCGTCGACCTGCTCGGCGATCGCCTCGGCGGCGGCACGCAGCATCCCCGGCGTCACCCGGGACGCCCGGGCGACGATCGCGCCGAGCCCGAGACCCGGGAAGACGAGCGCGTTGTTGGCCTGGGCGACGTCGAAGGTCTCCCCGCCGATCGTGACGGGCGGGAACGGGCTGCCGGTCGCCACGAGCGCCCGACCCTCCGTCCACGCGAGGACGTCGCCTGGATCGGCCTCCGACAGGGAGGTCGGGTTCGAAAGCGGCATGACGATCGGGCGCTCGCAGTGCGCCGCCATCGCCCGGACGACCTCTTCGCCGAAGCTCCGGGGCTGTCCGGAGGTGCCGACGAGGACCGTCGGGCGGACCTGCCGGACGACCTCGGCGAGGCCGATCCGACCGTCCCGGTCCCTGGCGAAGCCCGCCACCTCCTCGTTGGCGCGAGCGAACGGCCGCTGGAAGTCGCGCAGCTGCGCTGTGGAGGAGCGCAGCAGGCCCCGGCTCGACAACGCCCAGATCGCGCTGCGGCCGTCCGTCGCCCCGTCCTCTTCGATCGCGGCGGCGAGCTGCTCGGCGATGCCGATGCCTGCCGTGCCGGCTCCGTGGATCACGACCCGCTGGTCCCGAAGACGTCCGCCGGCCGCGCGCAGCGCGGACAGCACCGCGGCCAGGACCACGGCCCCGGTCCCCTGCACGTCATCGTTGAAGGTCGAGCACTGGTCCTGGTAACGGGAGAGCACGCGGTGCGCGTTGGCCGCGCCGAGGTCCTCCCAGTGCAGCAGCGCGTGGGGGAACAGGCGCCTCACGGCCTGCACGTAGGAGTCC
>JAJYMD010000078.1 GCA_021787255.1 Actinomycetes bacterium
CGAAGCGCACCCCCTTCACGACGCGGCCCGCCGTCACGTCGAGGCACGGGATCACCCGGACGCTGCGCACGCGGCGACCGCCTCCTCCACCTCGATCGAGCCGTCGACGAGCGCCCTGCCGACGACAGCGCCGGCGAGCGAGCGGCCCGAGCCCGAGCGCAGACGCGTGAGCGCCGTGAGATCGTCAGCGCTGCCCACGCCGCCCGACGCGATCACCGGCAGGGCGGTCGCGTCGAGCATCCAGGACAGGCCATCGGTGTCCGGGCCCTGGCGCGTGCCGTCCCGATCGATCGCCGTCACCACGACCGCCGCGAGCGGCACACCCGCCCAACCGGCCAGCAGCTGCGCGGGATCGGCATCGGCGCGCTGCGTCCAGCCGCGCAGCGCGAGCTCGAGCCCTCCCCCCGGCGTGCGCCGGTAGTCCAGGCCGACCGCCACCTTTCCGGGGTGGCGCGACGCGTGGCACGCTGCGGCACCGGGCTCCTCGATCGCCACGGTGCCCAGCACCACACGGTCCACGCCCGCCACGAGAAGCTCGTCGACGTCGCGACTCTCGCGCACGCCTCCCCCGACCTCCACGCGCGCACCCGCGCGGTGCGCCTCTTCCACGAGCGACAGCACGACCGCCCGGTTCACCGGGGCTCCGGAGCGCGCGGCGTCGAGGTCCACCACGTGGAGCCAGGGCGCGCCCGCGGCGAGGAACCGGCGAGCGACGTCGAGGGGGTCTCCGAAGCTCCGGGGCGCGTCCAGCTCCCCCTTCACCAGGCGAACGGCACCCCCGCCCATCACGTCGACCGCGGCGAACAGCTCCATCACCGTCCCTCCCTCGGCGCGCAGCGCGCGACGAAGTTCGACAGGATCGCGAGGCCCGGCACTCCCGACTTCTCGGGGTGGAACTGGGTGCCCCACACGGTGCCCGCCTCGGCTGCAGCCGCGATCGTCTCCCCGTACTCGCAGGTTGCAACCGTCTCGGGTCCGACGTCGGGCGCGTAGGAATGGACGAAGTACACCCAGGGCGCGTCACCGACCCCTGCGAGCAGGCCAGAGGGCCGGACGGAGCGCAGCGCGTTCCACTGCATCTGGGGGACCTTGACCGACGAGGGCAGCCGGCGCACCCTGCCCGCGAGCACGCCCAGACCGGCTTCCCCGGGCGCCTCCTCGGACCCCTCGTAGAGCAGCTGGAAGCCCACGCAGATCCCGAGGAACGGCACGCCCGCCTCGATCGCGCCGAGCGCGGCCTCGTGGAGCCCCGAGCGCCTGAGGGCGGCCGCGCACGGCCCGAACGCGCCCACTCCGGGCAGCACCACCCCTGCCGCTCCGGCGACGTCTGCGGGATCGGTGACGAGCCGGGCCGCCGCGCCGACGTGGAGCAGGGCGCGCTCGGCCGAACGCAGGTTGCCGATCCCGTAGTCGAGGACGGCGATGGTGGAGGGGGCCTGCGGCTCGGACGCTCTCAGAGCGTCCCCTTGGTCGAGGGCACACCGCCGCCTTCCCTTCGCACCGCATCGCGCAGCGAGCGCGCGACCCCCTTGAAGACGGCCTCCACCACGTGGTGCGTGTTGCGGCCCTCCCGCCGGCGGACGTGGAGGGTGATCCCTGCCGCGGTCACGAACGCGCGCCAGAACTCCTCGGCGAGCTGCGGGTCGAACGGCGGCGACCCCAGGCCGGGAGTGTCGGGCGCGAAGGGCACGTCGTACGCGAGGTACGGGCGGCCCGACAGGTCGAGCGCCACCTCCACGAGCGCCTCGTCGAGCGGCAGGAGGAACGAGGCGAACCTCCGCACTCCCGCCCGGTCGCCGAGCGCCTCGGCGAGGCACCCGCCGAGCACGATCCCGACGTCCTCGACGGTGTGGTGCGCGTCGACCTCGAGGTCCCCCTGTGCGTGCACCACGAGGTCGAAGCCTCCGTGGGCGGCAAGCTGGGAGATCATGTGGTCGAAGAACGGGAGCCCCGTGGCGATCTCCGCGCGGCCCGACCCGTCGACGTCGAGCACGACCTCGACCACGGTCTCCTTCGTGGCACGCCTGCGCTCGGCGTGCCGGGACTGCTGCGCAGCGCTCACCGGGACGCTCACCGCAGCGCTCCGTCGAGCGCGTCGAGGAACCGCGCGTTCTCCTCGGGCGTCCCGACCGTCACGCGCAGGCACCCCTCGAGGCCCGGGCGCGAGGAGAAGTCGCGCACGAGCACGCCGTCCTCCAGGAGGCTCGACCACACCTGGGCTGCATCCTTGCCGAGCGGTCTGAACAAGATGAAGTTCGCGTCCGATGGCCACGTCTCGACCGGGCGCTCGGCGAGGCCGCTCGCCAGCTGCTCGCGGGCGCTGGCGACCTTGCGCACGCGCTCGGCCATCTCCTCCTTGTAGCCCAGCGCGAGCACGCCGGCGAGCTGGGTCTGGGTCGACAGGTGGTACGGCAGGGCAGCCGCGGCACAGCCGGCCACCACCTCGGGGTGCGCGACGAGGTACCCCAGCCGCGCGCCCGCCATCGCCCAGGTCTTGGAGAAGGTGCGCACGACCACGAGCCCCTCCCGCCCGCGTGCCCCGTCGCGCAGCGACAGCGCCGACCAGCTCGAGAACTGGCCGTAGGCCTCGTCGACCACCACCAGCCCCGGCGCGGCGTCGACGACGGCGGAGATCACCTCGGGCTCCTCGAGCCGGCCCGTCGGGTTGTTCGGCGAGCAGAGGAACACCACGTCGGGCCCGATGCGCTCGAGCGCCGCAAGCGCGGTGTCGATGCCGACACGCAGGTCGGGCCCACGCCCTTCGGTGACCACCTCGAGGCCCGCCAGCGCTGCGATGTGCGTGTGGAGCGCATAGGTCGGCTCGAAGACGAGCGCCCGCCGCCCGGGCCCGCCGAACGCGAGGAGCAGCGACTGGAGGACCTCGTTGGAGCCGTTGGCGCAGAACACCTCCTCGGCACCGACTCCGTCCAGCTCGCCGATCGCCTCCCTGAGCACCGTCGCCTCCCGGTCGGGATAGCGGCGGAAGTCCACAGCGCGCAGCGCCTCTGCGAGCGCGCGCTGCCACGCGTCCGGCGGCGGGTAGGGCGACTCGTTCGTGTTGAGCCGGACGTCGGCAGCCACCTGCGGCGAGTGGTACCTGCCGAGCGCGGCCAGCTGGTCGCGCAGCGCGACGCGTGCGCTCACCTGGCGCCCTCCTCGCGCAGCCGGGCTCGGCGGAGCGCGATCGACGCCGCGTGCGCGGGCAGCCCCTCGGTCTCGGCCAGCGTCTCCACCGCAGGGCCGAGTGTCTCCATCGCGCTCGGCTGCGCGCTCACCGCGTGCAGGTGTCGCCGGAAGTCGT
>JAJYMD010000492.1 GCA_021787255.1 Actinomycetes bacterium
GTGCGAACTGCTCGGAGCCCGTCGTGCGCATCGCCTCGGACACGCCGCGGAAGTAGGTGTCGGCGACCTCCCTGCGCAGCTGCTCGACCAGCTCGTCGAAGCGCTCGCGCGCCTGGGAGGAGACGAAGTCGTAGTGCTGGAGCTCGCGCACGCGTCCCGCGACGTCGCCGGGCAGGAGCTCGAGCACGATGCGTCGCTCGGCCGCGACCTCCGAGGTGACCGCTGCGCGTCGGTCGTCGCCCGAGCGGCGCGCATCGTCCTCGAGCTCGTCGATCGCGCGGCGCTCGTCGGCCACGATCCCCTCGAGCGCCTCGGCGAGCTCCGAACGCCTCGCGTCGGGATCTCCCTGCGCGAGGAGCTCGGCCCTGCGGCGGCGAAGCCGCTCGAGCATCTCGCGCATGCCCATGACGTGCTCGCCGTCCCGTGCCCGCATGCCGCTGCGCAACAGCCGCCGCAGCGCCGCGTCGAGGTCGCCTCCCGAGAGCAGCTCGTCGGTCAGCTCGCCCAGCAGCGCGTCCGGGTCGACGTTGGGCTCCTCCTGGGACCCGTCCCACGCGGAGTAGGCGTAGCGGACGGTCAACTCAACGCCTGGAGCGGTAGAGCGCGCGGCTGCCCGCGGCGTCCTTGTTCAGCCGCTTGGTCAGGTGGAGACCTTCGAGCACGAACTCGACCGCTGACGCGAGCGCAGCGGGCGACTCGCCGGGGCCGGCGAGCGCACGTGCGGGCGCCTCGATCGCGGGCACCTCGCGCAGGGCCGCGAGGTAGGCGGCCGCGGGGAGGTCGTCGCCGGTGTGGACCACTTTGCCCGCCTCGAAGTCTGCGACGACGCCGGCGGGGTCCTGGAGGACCACCCGGCGGCGGAAGACGGCCAGCACCGCCGCCGCGACCAGCTGCGCGACGAGCTCCTCTTCGCGTCCCTCCTCGAGCGTCTCGACCTCGACCTTGCCCTGGGTCGAGCTCACGAGCGCCGCGAGGTCGCTCACCCGCGGGACCGCCTCGGGCTCACCGGTGCGGAGCGCCCGGCGACGCGCGTTCGCGACGAGGGTCTCGAAGTTGGCGATGCTGAGGCGGACCGACACGCCGCTGCGCTGGTTCAGGTGCGGGTGACGTCGTGCAAGCTGGCTGATCTCGCCCACGACCTCTTCGAGGTACGCGGGGACGGCGACCGGGACCCCGTCGGGGGGGATGCATGCCTCGGCCCGGACGACGGCGACCTCGGTCGCCGCGTCGCGCGGGTAGTGGGTGCGGATCTGGGCGCCGAAACGATCCTTCAGCGGCGTGATGATCCGGCCCCGGTTCGTGTAGTCCTCGGGGTTCGCAGTCGCCACGAGCAGGACGTCGAGCGGGAGTCGCACGCGGTGCCCGCGGATCTGGACGTCGCGCTCCTCGAGCACGTTGAGGAGGCCCACTTGGATCCGCTCGGCGAGGTCAGGCAGTTCGTTGATGGCGAAGATCCCGCGGTTGACCCGGGGGACGAGACCGTAATGGAGCGTCAGCTCGTCCGAGAGGTACCGGCCCTCGGCAACCTTGATCGGGTCGACCTCGCCGATCAGGTCGGCGATCGAGGTGTCCGGCGTCGCCAGCTTCTCGCCGTACCGCTCGGAGCGGTGCACCCAGTCCACCGGGGTGTCGTCTCCTTCGTCCGCGAGCCGCAGCCGCGCGTAGCGCGAGATCGGCTGGAACGGGTCGTCGTTCACCTCGGAGCCCGCCACGACGGGCATCCACTCGTCCAGCAGTGTCACGAGCGCCCGGACGAGCCGCGTCTTCGCCTGGCCGCGCTCGCCGAGCAGGATCATGTCGTGGCCGGCGAGGAGCGCGTTCTCGAGCTGGGGGACGACGGTGTCGTCGAAGCCGAGCAGCCCATCGACGACCGGCCGCCCCGCGGCGATGCGCGCGGCCGCGTTCCGGCGCAGCTCGTCGGCGACTCGGGTCGGGTGCCAGCCGGACTCGCGCAGCTCGCCGACCGTGCGCGCCAGCTCCGGTCGAGCGCCGGGGGGACCGGGAGCGGGGGCTGCAGGAGGCACCCCTTCGAGCCTACGCCCGGCCCCCGGCTCGCCTGTCGCGCCCTTTGCGCCGGCGGCCGGGATCGGGGGCTCTTCGGCTCCGCTGCTTGGCGAGCGAGCACCGTCGGCTGCCAGCTGGTCAAGGAGGGACCGGGAGCAATAAGGTGCCGAGCGGCGACTGTGCGAGGAGGGTGCGCGTGACGACGATCGAGGAGGCGACGATCACCCCCGTGGCCATCAAGGGCGCGAGGGGCGGTCCCGACGTGACCACGCTCCGGCGGGACCGCTGGTGGGTGCAGCCGCTCGTGACCGTGGCGATCCTGACCGCCTTCGTCGTCTACGCGACCTGGGCGGTCTTCGTGAACAAGGACTACTACGTCGGCGTCACGATGCACCGCGACCTGATCTCGCCCTTCTACTCCCCGTGCATCGCGATCAGCTGCGTCCCGGGGGCGAGGGGCACAGACATCGTCTTCACCTGGTGGCACATCACGCCGGCGCTCATCGTGATCGGTGGGCCTCTCGGGTTCCGCCTCACCTGCTACTACTACCGGCGCGCCTACTACCGCGGCTTCTGGCAATCCCCGCCGAACTGCGCGGTCGCCGACGGCCACCGCCGCTACACCGGCGAGACCCGCTTCCCGCTCGTCCTCCAGAACGTCCACCGGTACTTCTTCCTCATCGGGCTGATCTTCAACGTGATCCTGACCATGGACGCGGTCATGGCGTTCCGGCTGCCAGGCGCGGGCGGGATCGGCTTCAGCGTCGGAACCCTCGTCCTGTGCGTGAACGCGGTCCTGCTGTGGCTCTACAGCATCTCGTGCCATGCGTGCCGCCACCTGTGCGGCGGCGGCCTCCGGAAATTCTCGACCCACCCGGTCCGGCGTCGGCTCTGGGAGCTCCTCACCCCGCTGAACGCGCGCCACATGCAGTTCGCGTGGGCGAGCCTGATCTTCGTCGCCCTCACCGACCTCTACGTCCGGCTGGTCGCGAGCGGCGTGATCACCGACCCGAAGCTGTTCTGACGTCCCGAGAGGCCCGGAGCCCGCGATGACCGACTGCTACTGCTCGCCATGACCGACTACGAGACCCACCGCTACGACGTGATCGTCGTCGGGGCAGGCGGCGCTGGGCTCCGCGCCGCGGTCGAGGCGAAGTCGCGCGGCCTGTCGACCGCGCTCGTCTGCAAGTCGCTCTTCGGCAAGGCGCACACCGTCATGGCCGAGGGCGGGGTCGCCGCGGCGATGGGCAACGTCTATCCGGAGGACAACTGGAAGGTCCATTTCCGCGAC
>JAJYMD010000357.1 GCA_021787255.1 Actinomycetes bacterium
GGGCGCGCTCGGGGTGACGACGACGAGCGGCCCGGGGTTGGACCTCAAGTCCGAGGCGATCGGTCTCGCGGTCAGCCTCGAGCTGCCGCTCGTGGTCGTCGACGTCCAGCGGGCCGGGCCTTCGACGGGGCTCCCGACGAAGGCCGAGCAGGCGGACCTCCTCCAGGCGATGTACGGGCGCCACGGCGAGGCGCCGGTCCCCATCGTCGCGGCGAGAACGCCGTCGCACTGCTTCGACGCCGCGATCGAGGCCGCGAGGATCGCGGTCAGGTACCGGACGCCGGTGATCCTCCTGTCCGACGGCTACCTGGCCAACGGCGCCGAGCCGTGGCGCCTCCCGGACGTCGACTCCCTGCCTCCGATCGACCCGGGGTTCGCCGCCGGGGCCAACCACGTCGACGAGCAGGGGACCCCGGCGTTCTGGCCCTACGTGCGCGACCCCCAGACGCTCGCCCGTCCATGGGCGCCGCCCGGGGTGCCCGGCCTCGAGCACCGCATCGGCGGGCTCGAGAAGGCGGACGGCTCGGGGAACGTCTCCTACGACCCGGCGAACCACGAGCGGATGGTCCGCCTTCGGGCGGCCAAGGTCGCCCGTGTCGCTCAGGACATCCCGCCGGTCGAGGTCGACGACGAGACCGGCGACGCCGAGCTGCTCGTCCTGGGCTGGGGCTCCACCTACGGCGCGATCGTCGCGGGAGTCCGGCGCGTGCGTGCGCGCAAGCACAAGGTCGCGCACGCGCACCTGGTGCACGTGCATCCGTTCCCGCCGAACCTCGGTCAGCTGCTCGGGCGCTATCGGATCGTGCTCGTGCCGGAGATGAACCTGGGACAGCTCTCGCGTCTGGTGCGCGCAGAGTTCCTCGTCGACGCAAGGCCCCTCTCCAAGGTCCAGGGCGTTCCGTTCCGCGCCGGGGAGATCGAGGCCGCGATCGAGTCGCTTCTCGGAGAGCATCCATGACGAGCACCGCCGTGCCACCCACGACCGGCACCGCCGTGCCGACGACGACGCCCGGCACCGCCGTGCCGCCCACGACCGGCACCGCCGTGCCGCCGCCCACGCCCGCCACCGCCGTGCCACCGACGACGAGGAAGGACTGGGCGAGCGACCAGGAGGTGCGGTGGTGCCCCGGCTGCGGCGACTACTCGGTCCTCGCCGCGGTGCAGATGCTGCTCCCCGAGCTCGGGGTCCGCCGCGAGAACACCGTCTTTGTGTCCGGGATCGGCTGCGCGGCGCGATTCCCCTACTACATGTCCACCTACGGGATGCACTCGATCCACGGGCGTGCGCCCGCGATCGCGACGGGCCTCTCCGTCACCCGCCCCGACCTCGACGTTTGGGTCGTCACCGGCGACGGCGACGCGCTGTCGATCGGTGGGAACCACCTCATCCACGCGTTGCGCCGCAACGTGCGGATGACGATCCTCATGTTCAACAACCAGATCTACGGCCTCACGAAGGGCCAGTACTCGCCGACGTCCGAGGTCGCCAAGGTCACGAAGTCCACGCCGTTCGGCTCATTGGACGTGCCGTTCAACCCGGTCAGCCTCGCGCTCGGTGCAGAGGCGTCCTTCGTGGCGCGCACCCACGACATGGACCGCCAGCACATGCAGGAGACGTTCCGCAGAGCCCACGAGCACGACGGCGCGGCCTTCGTGGAGGTCTACCAGAACTGCAACGTCTTCAACGATGGCGCGTTCGAGCAGATCACCGGACGGGACGCGCGCGCGTCCATGCTCGTGCCGCTCGTGCACGGCGAGCCGGTCCGCTTCGGCGCCGACAAGGAGAAGGGCGTCGTCCAACGGGCAGACGGCCGCCTCGAGATCGTCGACGTCGCCGACGTCGGCGAGGACGCGATCCTCGTCCACGACGAGCGCCGCGAGGACCCCAGCCTCGCGTTCGCGCTTTCTCGCCTCTCGAGCGGCCCGCGAGAACCGACGCCGATCGGGGTCTTCCGCGCGGTGCAGCGGCCGGAGTACGGCGCCTCCATGGCGAAGCAGATCGCGGCTGCCCAGGAGCGTCGCGGGGTCGGGGACCTGAAGGCGCTGCTGCGTTCCGGCGCGACCTGGACGGTCGGCTAGCCGCTGTCGCTGTCGGCGGACCGAGCCGTCACGGGCCGACGCTGCCAGAGTCCCGGCACGGTGCAGTCGGGCCCCCCTGCCGGGCTCCCTCAGTCGGGCTCGCTCAGTTTTGGGTCCGTGCAGAAGGGTCCGCTCAGTCGGGCCCCCTCAGTCGGGCCCGCTCGATAGCGTCCGGAAGACCATCCCGGTCCGCGGCTTCGGGCTGAAGTAGGTCGTCTTCGGCGGCATGCGCCGCCGCGCCGAGGCCCACTGGGAGATCTGTCGGACCGTCACCGGGCGGAGGAGCACGGCCATCTGCGCGCGGTCTGCGCCGATCTCGCCGAGCGCTTCCCGCCACTCGGTGGTGTAGGTCACCGAGGCATCCGGGACCTCGCGCAGCGCGAGGTCGACCAGTCCGGCCTCGAGGTCCGTGCCGGCCTCCTCGAACGCGCCCGACCTCACGGTGAGGAGCGACGCGCCCTCGGGGGTGAGCGCGGCGATCGAGCCGGACCCGACGAGCGCTCCGACGACCCGCTCGGTCGAGGGGCCGGCGTGCACCACGTCGAAGTAGCGACCGAGGAGCCCGGCCGCGTCGGTCCCCGGCGGCAACCCGGCGAGCACCCGGTGGATCGCAGCCACGTGCAGCTCGGACTCCGCGAGCTCGACCACGAAGGCCATCACGAAGTCGTGGTCGCCCGGCAGGTCGCCGTTCGCCCGGCGGACCTCGTCTCGGTAGGTGCGAGCGGTGTCGTAGCGGTGGTGCCCGTCGGCGATGACGACCGGCGACGCTCCGAGCGTGTCGCGCACCTTGGCGATCGCCACGGGATCGTCGAGCACCCAGAGCTGATGGCGCACTCCGTCGTCGTCGTAGGCCTCCTCGGCAGGCGGTCCCTCGGGCGCGAACGTCTCGGTGAGGCCTGGGGTGAGCGAGAGGCCCCAGACCGGAGACAGGTTGGTCTCGGTGGCGCGCAACAGCTCCAGCCGGTCGCCCTTGGGCTTGGGCATCGTCTCTTCGTGGGGGAGCACGTCGGCGCCGATCTCGAGCGCGCCCACGACCCCGGTCGTGGTCGCGCCGTCAGGAGTGGTCATCCGGTAGGGATAGAGCGCGGGTGCGGAGTCCTGGACGAGGATGTGGCGCTCGAGCCACGAGCCGAGGAGGCAGGCCGCCGTGAGGTAGCGGTCCCGTCCGGACGCGAGGTCCGCCTCGGGGAGCTCGAGACGGATCGCGTTGTAGGGGCTGCGATGGGCGAGCACGTCCCGCTCCCGGGACCCGACGACGTCGTAGGGCGGCGCGATCACCTGGTCCAAGCGGACGGCGGCGGTGTCATAGCGCGTCCCTCTGAATGCGTGGAAGCCTGGCACGGGCACAGACTGGCACACGGGCCGCACCTAGACTTCATTCCATGGTGGCTCCGGTTCCCGCGCCCGACGCCCCGGAGCCGGACGTCGGTGTGGACGTCCGTGCGGACGCAAGTGCGGATGTCAGTGCGGATGTCGGTGCGGACCAAGGACGCAGCGTGGGCACGCCGCACGTGGACCCAGAGGACCGCGTGCTCACCGCGGCGAACGTGGTCAGCGCGCTGCGCTTCCTTGGGGTCGGCGCGTTCCTCTGGCTGCTCTTCGGGGACGGGCAGCAGACGGCCGCAGCGGTGCTCCTCGGGGTGCTCGGCGCCACCGACTGGCTGGACGGCCAGCTCGCCCGCCGTCTGCACCAGGTGTCTCGGATCGGCAAGGTCCTGGACCCGGCGGTCGACCGCGTGCTGGTCGGCGTCGCTGTCGTCGCGGTGATCGTCCACGGCGCAGTGCCGCTGTGGTTCGGCCTTCTCACGGTGGTGCGCGAGGCGGTCGTCTCGGGGAGCGTGCTCGTGCTCGCGGCGCTGGGTGCCCGGCGGATCGACGTGCGCTGGATCGGCAAGGCAGGGACGTTCGGTCTCATGATCGCCTACCCCGGTTTCCTCATCAGCCACGGCGCTCAGAGCTGGCAGCAGCCCTTCCACGTCGTGGCGTGGGTCGCCGGCGGCGCGGGGATCGTGCTCGCATGGGTGGCCGCCGTCGGCTACCTCTCGCCCGCGCGCCGGGCGCTCGCCGAAGGGCGCGCGGCCCGAGGATCGGGCGGCGTCCCGCCGCATCGAGGTGCCCTGCGCGAACCGCGGGAGGTCGGCGCATGAAGGCGGTCATCATGGCGGGCGGCGAAGGCACCCGGCTGCGCCCGCTCACCTCGAACCAGCCCAAGCCCATGCTCCCGATGGCGAACCGGCCGATGATGGAGCACGTCGTCAAGCTGCTCCGACGCCACGGGATGACCGACATCGTCGTGACGCTGGCGTTCATGGCGAACTCCGTGCGCAACTACTTCGGCGACGGCTCGGAGCTCGGCGTTCGCATGGTGTACGCGACCGAGGAGACGCCGCTCGGCACCGCGGGCTCCGTGCTGAACGCGCGCGACGAGCTCGACGAGCGCTTCCTCGTGATCTCAGGGGACGTGCTGACCGACGTCGACCTCACCTCGGTGGTGGAGTTCCACGAGCGCAAGGGGGCGCTCGCGACCCTCGCGCTGTACGCGGTGGAGAACCCCCTCGAATTCGGCATCGTCATCACCCGGGAGGACGGCTCCATCGACCGCTTCCTCGAGAAGCCGACCTGGGGCCAGGTGTTCAGCGACACCATCAACACCGGCATCTACGTGCTCGAGCCTGAGATCTTCGACTACATCGCGCCCGACCGGCCGGTGGACTTCTCAGCAGAGGTCTTCCCCGAGGTGCTCGCCCGCGGCCGCCCGATCTACGGCTACGTCGCGCAAGGCTACTGGGAGGACGTCGGCACGACCGAGGCGTACCTGCGCGCGCACCAAGACGTCCTGGACCGCAAGGTGCAGGTCGAGATCGGCGGCTTCGAGATCCGCCCCGGTGTCTGGGTGGGAAAGGGCTGCACCATCGACCCTGCGGCGACCGTCGAGGGCCCCGCGGTCATCGCGGACAACTGCGTGATCGGCGCGTCGGTCGTCCTCGGCGAGTACTCCACGCTGGGCTCGAACGTCCGGGTGGCCGACGGCGCGGAGGTGCGGCGCTGCGTCGTGCACGACAACGTCTACGTCGGCCCCGGCACCCGCATCGCCGGCGCCGTGATCGGGCGATCGTGCGACCTGCGGCGAGGCGCGACGTGCGAGCCCGGGTCCGTGCTCGGCGAGGGTTGCCTGATCGGGGCGCACGCGCACGTGCGCGGCGGCGTGAAGGTCTACCCCTTCAAGACCGTCGAGACCGGCGCAGTCGTGAACTCGTCGATCGTCTGGGAGTCCCGCGGGGCTCGCAGCCTGTTCGGCCGCGACGGGGTCCGGGGCATCGCGAACGTGGACATCAGCCCGGAGCTCGTGGTGCGCCTCTCGATGGCATGGGCGTCGACCCTCGACCGCGGGATGACCGTCACCGTGTCTCGCGACACGAGCCGCGCCGCACGCGTGCTCAAGCGCGCCTTCATGATCGGCTGCAATGCCGCGGGCGTGAACGTGGAGGACCTCGAGGTCGCGACCGTTCCCGTGACGCGCCATCACATCCGCTCCTCGGGGAACCAGGGGGGAGTCACGGTCCGCCTCGCCAAGGACGACCCCCAGTCGGTCATCATCCGTTTCTTCGACGAGGAAGGCTTGGACCTCGCCGAGAGCGGCCAACGCAAGGTCGAGCGCCTGTACCACAGGGAGGACTTCCGCCGTGTGCTCGCGGGCGAGATCGGCGACATCGACTTCCCCGCGCACGCGGTCGAGCAGTACACGAGGGACATGGTCGGCTCGGTCGACCTGTCGGCGGCCAGAGCGGCCAACATGAAGCTCGTCTTGGACCTGTCCTTCGGCTCGGCGAGCTTCGTCATGCCAAACCTGCTCGCGAAGCTCGACGCCGACGTGCTGGTCGTGAACCCGTACGCGCACACGACCGGGATGCTCTCCTTCGACCTCGACGCGCACGGGCGACAGGTCGCGGACCTCGTACGGGCATCGGGCGCGCAGCTCGGCGCTGTGGTCGACGCCGACTGCGAGCACGTCGTCGTGGTCGACGACGCAGGGACGGTGCTCTCTGGCGACCAGGCCCTCCTCGCGCTGCTCAGGCTCGTCATCGAGACGCGCCAGGGCGTCGCGGTCGCGCTGCCGGTCGCGGTCAGCCGTTGGGCAGAGGTGATGTGCGCCGAGGCGGGCGTCCCGATCGTCTCGACGAAGATGTCCTCGGCCAATGTCATGGAGGTGGCCGCGTCGGGGGAGGTCGCGTTCGCGGCCGACACTTCCGGAGGGTTCGTCTGGCCGGAGATCCTCCCCGCGTACGACGCCGCGGGCACCCTCGTGGAGCTCGTGTCGATGCTGTCGCTCACGGGCCAGCCCCTCTCGAAGCTCGTGGGCGACCTCCCGGCGGTGAACATCGTGCACGAGGTGGTGACGACGCCCTGGGAGCAGAAGGGCATGGTCATGCGCACCCTCGTCGAGCAGCTCGACGGCCAGGACCTCGTGCTGGTCGACGGCGTCAAGGTGCGCTTCGAAGACGGCTGGGCGCTGGTGCTGCCGGACCCCGACGACCCGGTCACCCACGTCTGGGCGGAGGGGCCCAGCGAGGTGCGCGCGAGGGCGCGCGCCCAGCAGTTCGCCGTACGGCTGCGCCAGCTGCTCCGGTCCGGGGGATAGGGTTCCTGCGTGCTCGTTCCCGACGACCTCCGGTACTCGACCGACCACGAATGGGCCCGTGCGGAGGGCGGGCGCGTACGGGTGGGCGTCACGGACTACGCGCAGGACGCGTTGGGCGACGTCGTCTTCGTCGACCTCCCGAAGGTCGGGACGAGCGTCGCGCGCGGCGACGTGCTCGGCGAGGTGGAGTCGACGAAGTCCGTGTCCGAGGTGTACGCACCCGTAGGGGGGACGGTCGTCGCGGTGAACGACGCGCTCGCGGACGCGCCCGAGAAGCTCAACCACGACCCATACGGGGAGGGGTGGCTGTGCGAGATCGAGGTGGCCTCCTCCGACGCCATGGAGGGGCTCCTCGACGCCGCCGGCTACCGGCAGCTCATCGAGGGCTCCGAGGGCTGACCCCCCGGTGCTCGCCTTCGGGGGAGCTCCGGACTGGGCCTTCGACCTCGGACGGGCCGTCTCGGAGCGACTACCGTGGAGCGCGTGTTCTGCCGGAAATGCGGGCACCGCAACCCTGATGACGCGAACTTCTGCTCTTCGTGCGGTGCCTCGCTCGCGTCCGAGAGGTCCGAGACGACGATCACGCTCGTCCCCGTCGACGACCAGAGCGAGAGCGCCGAGGTGGAGCCCGCGGTCGCCCTCGTCCAGGTGCCGCGCGGCACGCCGGCGCTCGTCGTCAAGCGGGGACCGACCGTGGGCGCGCGCTATCTGCTCGACTCCCAGGTGACGCGAGCTGGGCGGCACCCAGAGAGCGACATCTTCCTCGACGACATCACCGTGTCACGGCGACATGCCGAGTTCGCCCGCACTGCGGAGGGCACGATGACCGTGCGCGACCTCGGCTCCCTGAACGGCACGTACGTGAACCGCGAACGGATCGAAGAGCACGTGCTCGCGCCCGGCGACGAGGTCCAGATCGGCAAGTTCAAGCTCGTCTACTGGGTGGCTGGCGACGAGTGAGCGCCGGCGAAGGGGGGAGGGCACCGAGATGGTGGCGCGGGTGATGGGCGGACGTTCGTACCTGTCGATCGGCGACGTCCTGAGCCTGCTCCGCGAGGAGTTCCCCGACGTCACGATCTCCAAGATCCGCTTCTTGGAGAGCCAGGGCCTCGTGGACCCAGAGCGGTCCCCGTCTGGGTACCGCAAGTTCTACGAGGACGACGTCGCCCGGCTCCGTTGGGTGCTCCGAAAGCAGCGCGACCAGTTCCTTCCTCTGAAGGTGATCCGCGACCGGCTCGCGGCGGCGGGCAACGGCGTGCCGCCCGACGACGAGCCGGTCCCGGACGGCGAGCCGGAGGGCCGGCGGTCGGAGGCAGACCCCGCTTCGGCGCCCGAGCCGGGGACGCGCGCAGAGGCCCACGCCGGGACCGATGCCGGCTCACCGGTCGGCAACGGGTCGGCCGAGCCCGAGGCGCCGCGCGGCCCCCGGGCGCCCGCTGAGGCGCCGCCCGCGTCCGCGGTGCCGCCCGCGTCGCCGGTGCCACCCGCTGAGGTGCCACCCGCGTCGCCGGTGCCACCCGCGTCGCCGGTGCCACCCGCTCAGGGGGTCGAGCGCGCCCGGGAGGCTGGCGAGCCGCAGCGACTTCGCGCCGGCGCGCATGTCGCGGACGCGGCGCTCAGGGGATCGACCCCACCGGGCCCGCCCGGCGTCGCCGCCGACCTGCTCGGTCCTGCGGTGTCCGGGGTGAGCCTCACGCTCGAGGAGCTGTGCGCGGCGACCGGGCTCACCCCCGAGCTGGTCGCGTCGCTCGAGGCGCTCGGGCTCGTGTCGAAGATGCTCGTCGGGGGCGGGGGGTTCTACGACGAAGAGGCCCTCACCATCGGTAAGCTCGTGGTCGAGTTCGGCCGCTATGGCGTCGAGCCGCGGCACCTGCGGATGTACCGGAACGCGGTCGACCGTGAGGTCGGCCTGGTCGAGCAGGTCATCATGCCCCTGCTGCGGCAGCGCAACCCCGAGGCGCGCCAGCGTGCCGTCGACGCGGCCGCCGACCTCGCGAGGCTGGGCCAGAGCATGCGGGCCTCGCTTTTCCGTACCCAGCTCCGGCGGCAGCTTGGCGGCTGAGCCGCACGCCGCACACCGCTGCCGAGGCCACGCTACATTGCTCTCATGGTCGAAGTCCGCCTGAGGGCTGTCCGGGTCGACCTCCAGTCGAACACCCCGGTGCTCTTGCTCCAGGAGACCGAAGGGGAAGGGCGCACGCTGCCGATCTTCATCGGCACCCCGGAGGCCGCCGCGATCGCGTACGCGCTGCAGGGCGTCACGATGCCCCGGCCGATGACCCATGACCTCATCCGGGACATCCTCTCGTCGCTCGATGTCTTGGTGGAGCGCGTCGTGATCACCGAGCTCCGTTCCTCCACCTACTTCGCCGAGCTCCAGCTGCGCCGTGGCGGCGAGCGATCGGTCGTGTCGAGCCGGCCCTCCGACGCGGTCGCGCTCGCCGTGCGCACGGGCAGCCCGCTGTACGTGGCCGACGACCTGATGGACGCCGAGGGCATCCTGATCGCGATCGAGCCCTCCGACGACGAGGACGAGGAGAGCCCCGACGAGCTCGTCGGCCAGTTCCGCCAGTTCCTCGACTCCATCAAGCCCGAAGACTTCAGCAGCTGATCCCCGGCTGATCCCCGGCACGCTGCGCGATCAGCGCGGAGGGTCCGTCGCTGCAGGGCGCACGAGCACGCGCCCTTGCACACGCGCGGCGAGGACGTCGTCGAGCGCGCCGCGCAGCTCGTCCAGACCGACTTCCCTCGAGACCATCGTGTCGACTGCCGAGCCGGGGAGGACTTCGGAGATCGTCGCCCAGATGCGCCGGCGCTCTTCGATCGGCGTCTTGACGGAGTCGACGCCGAGCAGTGCCACTCCGCGGACGATGAACGGGTAGACGGTCGTCTCGAGCGAGCTCCCCGCCGTGAGGCCGCTTGCGGCGACCGCGCCCCCGTAGCCCAGTGCCCGCAGCACCGCTGCGAGCGTCTCGCCGCCCACGCAGTCGACCGCGCCCGCCCAGCGCTCGTCGGACAGCACGCGTCCGCTGCCTGCGATGCCGTCGCGACCGATCACCTCGGACGCCCCCAGCGCGCGCAGGTAGTCGTGCGCGGCCTGCTTGCCGGTGCTGGCGACGACCTCGTAGCCCGCTGCGGCGAGCGCGGCGACCGCCATGCTGCCGACGCCTCCCGATGCTCCCGTGACGAGCACCCGGCCTTGACCGGGGTGCAGGCCGGCTCGCCGGAGCTTGTCCAACGAGAGCACCGCGGTGAACCCTGCAGTCCCGATCGTGGCCGCGCGTCGCGTGCTGAGGCCGTCCGGCAGCGTCACGACCCATGTGGCAGGCACGCGAGCCCTCGTCGCGAACCCGCCGTGCCGGGCGACCCCGAGGTCGTAGCCGTGGACGAGCACCGCGCTGCCCGCAGGCACGCTCTCGTCGTCGCTCTCGAGGACCCGCCCGGCGAGGTCGATGCCGGGCACCAGCGGCGACCTGCGGGCGACCCGGTTGCCCGGGAGGGTCACCATGGCGTCTTTGTAGTTGACCGCCGACCACTCGACCTCCACGAGCACGTCGCCATCGGGGAGCTCGTCGTCGTCCAGCTGCTCGACACCGGCGAGGACCGCGTCGTCGGCGCGGGTGGCCAGGAAGGCACGCCAGGGCACGGGGCACACTGTAGGGGCCTGCGCGTTCGGGGCAGCGGGTAACGTTGCTCCCCAGTGGGCACGTCCTCGGTGGACAGGTCCTCGACGGGCGGGTCCCCGGTGGATCGGTCCTCGACGGGCACGCGCGCCGTGAAGGCACGGCCCGATACCCGCTTCCGCGCGCCGAGCTGGGCGAGCGTTGCCCCGGTCGCCTGGAGCGCACGCACCGCCGAGCGCGCGTTGGGC
This sequence comes from Actinomycetes bacterium, assembly GCA_021787255.1. The sequence continues at coordinate 10,590 of JAJYMD010000357.1, forward strand.
TGGGCGCGGCGCACCTCGAGCACGCTCATGACCGCGTGGAGCCCTGAGGGTGGCGACGCGGTGCTGTACGGCCTGGCAGCCCTGTTCGCGATGCTGACCGGGATCTTCGCGGGGCTTCCCGGCTACCGCGTCTGGGCGTGGTTCGCGATCGGTCCGTACGCAGGAGGCGCGCTCGCCTCCGCCTACCTCGGGCGGCGCCGGAGCAAGCGGGGCGCGACCGGCGAGCGCGGCTCCCACTGGGGGCCGGCTCGGGTGTGGATCCTGCTGTTCCTGCTGGTGGGCACCGCGCTCGCGCCGCTCGCAGCGGAGGTCTCGCTGCGCAACGACGGCCCGACGCTCTCCCACGTCCAACCCGAGGTCCCGGTGATCGCCCAGGCGGGAGAGCTGCTCGCCCACGGCAAGGACGTGTACCAGGCCACCGTGCGCGACGGCGTGGTGCACGAGGCAGTGCGAGGCGAGCCGAGCTTCGAGTCGTTCTTCCCCTACCTCCCGCTCATGGCGGTGTTCGGGCTGCCGAAGATCGGCAAAGGCCCGGTGCGGGTGACCGACACCCGCGTGCTCTTCAGCATCGTCACGCTCCTCGTGGTGGGAGCCGCGTTGCTGCTCCTGCGCGCCCCGAGGGATCGCAAGATCCGGGTCCTGCAGTTCCTGACCGTCCTGCCGACCGCGGCCCTCCCGCTCGCGACCGGTGGCGACGACATGCCGATCGTCGCGTTCTTGCTGCTTGCGATCGTCCTCGCGCAGCGTCGCGAGCCGGGCTGGAGCGGCGTCGTGCTCGGCGTCGTCTCTGCGATGAAGTTCACTGCGTGGCCGCTGGCCGCGCTCGCGCTGTTCTGCGCGCGCGACCGCTCCGGGAGCCGTGCGCCCGGGCGGATGCTGCTCGGGATCTCGGCCGTCGCCGGCCCGGTCGTCGTGCCGTTCGCGATCTGGAACGCGCGCGCGTTCGTCGACAACGTGATCCTGTTCCCGCTCGGCCTTTCCGGGGTCGCCTCGCCGGCGGCGAGCAACCTCCCCGGGCACGTGCTCGTCACCGAGCTCCCGGCGCTGCACGCCGCCGTTCCGCTCGTCGTGGCCGCGATCGGCGGCACGCTGCTCGTGCGCAGGCTGTGGCGGCGCCCGCCGGTCACCACGGCCGAGGTCGTGACGCTCGCCGGCTGGGCGATGCTCGTGGCCATCCTGTTCGCTCCCGCCACGCGCGTTGGCTACCTGCTCTACCCGGTCGACTTCTTCGCCTGGGCGGCGATGCTCTCCTCTGCCGAGCCCGTGGAGGCAGGCGAGCCCGAGGCGGCGGTGGAGGCGGCCCCGGGGGTGCTCGTGTCTCAGGTCGCGTCGGGAAGTTCGTAGAGGTCGACGCTGAACCGGGTCGCGTCCTTGGACGCGGGCCGGTGGCCGAAGGTCGTCGGGAAGACCACGACGCCGGCCTCCCAGAACCATCCGTCGCTGCTCGCGCGCTGCGCGAGCAGCTCGATGGCCTCCCGGTCCCCGTGGGCGGGACCTACGCTCACGGGCGACCATCGGTGCGCGCGCAGCTCGGTGCGGAAGAAGGCCACGACTTGGGCCTGCGATGCGGCGAGCCGGAACGACATCGTGCCGTTGTACTGTGTCGTCCCGCTCCACGGCGAGTCGGACACCACGCGAGCGCCCCTGGGGAGCACGAGGGCGTCGAGGACGTCCGCCGGAGGTGTCCCGAGGATCTCGATCGGGCGGAGCGTGGCGGCGGACGGCTCGGCCACGAGGCCGGTTCCCGTGACCGCCGCAGGTCGCGGAGGCCTCGGGGTCGGGTTGTTGGTGAGCGCGGCGCCGATCCCGAAGACGAGGACGACGAGGAGCGCGAGCCCCACGACGACCATCGCGGGACGGACGCTCGGCCCCTGCGTGCGCCGGGCCGGGAGCTCGCCGGGGCCCGCCGTCTCGGGCCCCGGGGCCGCCCGAGGGACGTGCCACGCGCTCACGGGCCCCAGCCGAAGTGGTCGATCGGGCCGTGGCCGCTTCCCAGCCTCCAGGAGGCCGCGCCCTCGAGCGCGGCGTGCACGTAGGACTTGGCGCGCTCGACCGCCCGAGCCGGGGTCGCCCCGAGAGCGAGCTGCGCGGCGACGGCCGCCGAGAGCGAGCAACCGGTCCCGTGGTCGTTCACAGTGTCGACGCGTCCGGCTTCCAAGACGGCGGTGCCCTCCGTCCCGACGACCACGTCGGGGGAGGGACCGTGCTCGAGGTGCCCGCCTTTCAGGACGACCGTTCGGGGTCCGAGCTTGCGGAGCTCCACGGCCAGCTCGATCATCGCCTCCACGCTGCGCAGCTCGCGCACGTCGACACCCATGAGCAACGCGCCCTCCCGCAGGTTCGGCGTCACGACGAGCGCGTGGGGGAAGAGGAGCTCGCGGTACGCATGGATGCCGCCTTCGTCCATGAGCGAGTGGCCGCTCGTCGAGACGAGCACCGGGTCCACGACGAGGTTCGGGAGCGCGCCGCGCGCCGCCAGGTCCGCGACGGCCTTCACGATCTCGGGGTTGGCGAGCATGCCCGTCTTCACAGCTGCGGGCTGCAGGTCTTCCAGCACCGCGTGGACTTGCGCGAGCACCATGTCGGGGTCGATGCTCAGGACCCGCAGCACCCCGGCGGTGTGCTGGGCGGTCACGGCGGTGACGGCGCAGGTCCCGTAGACGCCGAGAGCCGCGAAGGTCTTGAGGTCGGCCTGGATCCCGGCCCCGCCGCCCGAGTCCGAGCCCGCGATGGTCAGGGCGACCTTCGGGGTCATCGCCTCGACGCTACCGTCTGGTCGCGGAGCTCCCGTGCGGTCGCGGAGCTCCCGTGCGGTCGCGGAGCTCCCGTGCGGTCGCGGAGCTCCGACGTCGACGCCAGGTAGGATCGCGGTGCAGTGAGCGGTCCCACCGATGCAGTTCCCGGCACGACCCGCTCCCGAGCCGCGGACTCGATGGAGCCGTTCGTGCTCGCCGGCGAGGAGCTCGGCTCGCGCGTGATCGTCGGGACCGGCGGCATGACGAGCCTCGCAGCACTGCAGGCGGCCATCGAGGCGTCGGGTGCACAGGTGGCCACCGTCGCGGTGCGCCGCGTGGACCCCGCGGCGCCCGGTGGGCTGGTCGAGCTGCTGACGTCGATGGGGCTGCGCGTGCTTCCGAACACGGCCGGGTGCTTCACCGCCGCGGACGCGGTGCTCACGGCCAAGCTCGCGCGTGATGCCTTCGAGACCGACTGGGTCAAGCTGGAGGTGATCGGTGACGACCGGACGCTGCTGCCCGACGTCGCAGAGTTGCTCGCCGCGGCTGAGCAGCTCTGCGAGGATGGCTTCGTCGTCCTGCCGTACACGACGGACGACCCCGTGCTCGCCCACCGTCTCGAGCAGGTCGGCTGCGCCGCGGTGATGCCCGCCGGCTCGCCGATCGGGACCGGCCTCGGCATCCGCAACCCTCACAACCTCGCGCTCGTGCGCGAGGCGGTCACGGTGCCGGTCGTCCTGGACGCCGGGATCGGCACCGCGTCCGACGCCGCGCGTGCGATGGAGCTGGGATGCGACGCGGTGCTCGTGGCTTCTGCGGTCAACCGGGCCGAGGATCCGGCAGCGATGGCACGCGCCATCTCGCTCGCGGTGGAGGCGGGCTGGCTCGCTCGCCGTGCCGGCCGCATCCCCCCGCGCTTCCACGCGATCGCGTCGAGCCCCTGGGAGGGGCTCATCGGGAGCTGAGGTTCTCCGAGGTTCGCTCTCGAGGCTTGCCGAGGGCTTGTCCGAGCCGGTCGCCGGGGCCTACGCGTGCACCTCTCCAGCCGCCGGTCGCCGGCTCGCCCGGTGCCGGCCTCGGAGGAACGCGCCAACCGCAACGAGGAGGTAGACGACGTAGACGGACAGCTGGATCGCGGTCGGGCGGTCTGCGTAGCCGAAGAAGGTGTGGAACACGTCGCCGAGCGAGCTGGACTCGGAGAGCGCGCTCGTCGTGTTCCACAGATGCGGGCCGAGGACCGGGAGCCAGCCGAGCTGCTGGAGGTTCTCGACCGCGTCGGCGAGGATGCCGGCGGCGAAGACCATCAACAGTGCGCCCACGACGGTGAAGAAGCGCCCGACGTCGATCTTCGTGCCGAGCCGGTACATCGCGAACGCGATCCCGAGCGCGAGCGCGAGCCCGCCCGCACCGCCGGCGATGACCCCCTTGCCGTGGGAGGCGAAGACGATCGCGAGCGTGAAGACGACCGTCTCCAAGCCTTCGCGCCCCACGGCCTGGAACGCGAGGATCCCGAGGCCCCACCGTGCGCCTCCGTCGAGGGCCTCCTCGGCCTTGGCGCGCAACCCCGAGGACAAGCTGCGAGCGTGGCGCTGCATCCAGAAGGTCATGTAGGTCAGCACCGTGGCAGCGACCAGGTACGTCGCAGTCTCGAAGATCGTCTGGACGCGCGAGCCCGCGTACGTCTCGAGCAGCAGATAGGCCGCGACCCCGCCGCCGAGCACCGTCACCACGGCGAGGCCCACCCCCAACAGGACGTCGCGGAAGTGACGGCGCTGTCCGATCCGGTCCAAGTAGGCGAGGAGGATCGACACGATCATGGACGCCTCGACGCCCTCTCGAAGGAAGATCACGAAGGTCGCGAGCATTGGTGCTTAGGTTCTCCGAACGTGCTCTAGAAGGAAACCCTCTACAGAGCATACGGCGGACGTCGGCCTCGCGCCGGCACCGTGCGACCCGTGGGATCGCGGATCGCTCGGCCCGAACTACGTCGGTGTGACTTCATCGGCTACGATCACCGGCGGAACGATCGCAGGAGGGCTGATGGCCAAGACGCACAGCGAAGAGGTCGCCGAGCCGGTGGGCGCTGGCGGGTTCCCCGGCCCCCAGGTCTGCAAGCTGATCGGCATCACCTACCGCCAGCTCGACTACTGGGCACGGACGGGGCTGCTGCGCCCCTCGGTGGCCGACGCCCGCGGCAGCGGCAGCAAGCGCCTGTACTCCTATCGGGACCTGCTCGAGCTCAAGGTGATCAAGCAGCTCCTCGACGCAGGGGTCTCGCTGCGTTCCGCACGACGCGCCGTCGACTGCCTCCGTCAGAACCTCGGAGCGGACCTCGCGTCCGCGAAGCTCGTCCTCTCGGAGGGACGATCGGTGCTCGCACAGTCGAACGGGGAGGTGGTGGACCTGCTCGCCGGGGGTCAGGGCGTGTTCAACGTCGTGCCCCTGTCCGGAGTCGTCGACGAGGTCGACGCGGCGATCGTCCAGCTGGCCCGCTCGGCCCGCTCTGGGGAGCCGTCCCTTCCGCTCGGTTGGCGGGGTGGCGAGGGCACCGTCGCTGCTCGTCGCGGCGCCCGTGTCGGGCTGGTGCGCTCCTGAGCCGCATCCGCAGGCGAGGGGCGAGCGGTGTGCCGCACGGCGTGGGCGAGACGCACGCCCATGCTCCTCGATCGCGCTCTCGCCGAGCGCCGAGCGAGCCGCACGGCGTGAGCGTGGAGCACACCTTGGACCAAGGTGGCGGGCTGCGGCGCGAGGGAGCGCGGCTCGCTCACCGGCGGCGTCATCCCTCCGCCTCCCCCGCGGCAGGGATCCGCTTCGCCCATCCCTCCGAGCGGTTCTTTGCGTCTCTGCTGGACCTGCACGGGATCCGCTGGGAGTACGAACCGGTCGAGTTCGCGCTGGGATGGGACGAGGGAGGCTCACCGAACGCCGGCTTCCGTCCGGACTTCTGGCTCCCTGACCTTGGTTGCTTCGTCGAGCTCACGACGGCCGACCAGCGACTGGTCACCCGAAAGCACAGGAAGATCCGGCGGATGCACGACCTGTACCCCGAGGTGGAGGTCGTGGTCCTCTACCAGCGCGACTTCCTCGAGCTCCTCGCCCGCCACGGGCTGGACGCGAGCCTTTCCGGCGTGACCCGCACGCCCCGCACGCCCCGCACGCCCCGCACGCCCCGCACGCCCCGCACGCCCCGCACGCCCGGGGTGGCCGGGGTGCCCGGCGCCGCATGAGCCGCGCCAGGGGCTCGACGCGTCGGTGGCGAACCCGGCTCCTGCACTGCGCCACGGCGGCACTGCCGATCCGCGGCGCACCGGCGCCAGAGAGCCTCGAGCCCTCGACGTAGCCTTCCAGAGGTGGACCCGACCGTCGGTGCGCTGCGCCGCACCCCCCTCTACGACATGCACCTCGAGCTCGGCGCGAAGCTCGTCGCCTTCGGCGGCTGGGAGATGCCGCTCGCGTACCCCTCGGGCACCCTCGCCGAGCATCTGGCATGCCGGAGGGCAGCGGCGGCCTTCGACGTGAGCCACCTCGGGACCGTACGCGTGGAGGGGCCCGGGGCGTTCGAATCGCTGCAGCGGACGCTCACGAACGACCTCGGAAAGATCGCGCCGGGGCGCGCGCAGTACACGCACCTGCTCGAGGAGGACGGCTCGGTCGCGGACGACCTCATCGTGTGGTGGATCGCAGAGGACGTCTTCGACGCGATGCCGAACGCTTCCAACACCTCGCGAGTGGTGGCGGCGCTCGGCGGGACGGACACGACCGCGACGCGCGCGGTCATCGCGGTGCAAGGCCCGGATGCCCGTGCGCGGCTCGGGTCCTTCGCTCCCAGCGCTGCAGCCGTCGGCCGCTTCCGCGTGGCGCCTTTCGAGTGGAAAGGCACCATGTGCATGGCTGCCGGCACCGGCTACACCGGCGAGGACGGGGTGGAGTGCGCGCTTCCAGCGCGTGTGGCACCCGGGTTCTTCGCCGCGCTGGTCGATGCCGGCGTCGTCCCCGCCGGGCTCGGCGCACGCGACACGCTGCGGCTCGAAGCCGGCCTGCCACTGCACGGTCACGAGCTCGGCCCCGGCATCACGCCGCTGCAGGCGGGCCTCGGCTGGGTCGTCGCCTGGGAGAAGGGCGACTTCAAGGGTCGGGACGCGCTCGAGCGCGAGCGCGCCGAGGGGCCGCGCCGCAAGCTCCGCGGCCTCGTCGCGGACGGCCGCCAGCCGCCACGTGAGGGCGCGGAGGTGCTCTCCGGCTCGACGAGGGTGGGCGCGGTGACGAGCGGCAACTTCTCGCCCATGCTCGAGCGCGGGATCGCGCTCGCGTTCGTGGACACGGATGCGGCCGTCACGGACGGCGCGCGCCTCGCAGCGGTCGTGCGCGGACGCGAGGTGCCCGTCACCGTCGGCAAGACCCGGTTCTGGCCACCTGCGAGGATCGACTGATGCCCGACTACCTCCCGCACACCGACCAAGAGGTGGCCGCGATGCTCGCGTTCCTCGGGCTCTCGGATCCAGACGAGCTGTTCGCCGCGGTGCCGCACGCACTGAGGCTGGCAGGCGGGCTCGACCTGCCCGAAGGTGAGCCCGAGCCCGACGTGCTCGCCCACCTCACCACGCTCGCCCGAGCGAACGACGCCGCGGACCTCGTGTGCTTCGCCGGTGCGGGCGCGTACGACCACGAGGTGCCCCCGGTGGTGCGCGCGCTGGCGAGCCGCTCGGAGTTCGTGACCGCGTACACGCCGTACCAGCCAGAGGTCGCCCAGGGCGTCCTGCAGGCCCTGTTCGAGTACCAGACGATGGTGGCGAGGCTCGCAGGGCTGCCGGTCGCCAACGCGTCGCTCTACGACGGCGCGAACGCGCTCGTGGAGGCCGTGAACCTCGGCACCGCCGCGAGCGGCCGCCAGACCGTATGGGTGTCCTCGGGCGTGCACCCGCACTGGCGAGCGTGTCTTCGCACGTTCTCACGCGGCTCGGGGCACCGGATCGTCGAGGTCCCGCTGGCCGGCGGTCGCAGCGCGTGGCCCGACCCGGCGGCGACGCCGGGGGGCGAGCCGCCCGGGGTCGTCGTCGCCGCGTACCCGAACTACCTGGGCTGCCTGGAGGAGCTCGGCACCCTCCGGCGCCTTGCCGACGCCCACGGAGCGATCATGGTCGTCGCCGCCGATCCGGTGGCGGCGGGGATCCTGCGCTCGGCGGGGGAGTGGGGCGCCGACGTCGTGGTGGGCGAAGGGCAAGCCTTCGGCACGCCCCTCTCCTTTGGCGGCCCGT
>JAJYMD010000322.1 GCA_021787255.1 Actinomycetes bacterium
CGGCTGGTGCACGTGGCGCCGCGCGGCGGCCGGTAGCGATGCTGCTCGCCATCGACGTCGGCAACACCGAATCGGTCATCGGCCTCTACGCGTTGCGCAGCGAGGAGCGGGACGCGCTACCGCCCGCGGACACGGGCTTCGGTATCGGTGTGGCGCACCATCCGAGCCGCGGCCTCACCCACCACTGGCGGCTGTCGACCGTGCCCAGCCGGACGCCGGACGAGTACGCGGTGCTGCTGACCCAGATCCTCGACCTCGAGGGTCTCGACATCGCCACGACCGTCGACGGGGTCGCCATCAGCTCCTCGGTGCCCTCGGTGACCGGCGAGCTACGCCAGATGGCGGGCCGGTGGTATGGCGACGTTCCCTGCGTCGTCCTCGGCCCGGGGACGAAGAGCGGGATGCCGATCCTCTACGACAACCCGAAGGAGGTCGGCGCGGACCGGGTCGCCAACGCCGTGGGCGCCTACGACATCTACGGCGGGCCCTGCGTGGTGGTGGACCTCGGCACCGCGACCACCTTCGACGCCATCTCGGCGTCGGGCGAGTACCTCGGCGGCGCGATCGCCCCCGGGGTCGCGATCAGCATGGAGGCGCTGTTCCGGCACGCTGCGGCGCTGCGCCGCGTCGAGCTGGTGGCTCCGCGCGCGGCCATCGGACGCTCGACCGCGGAGTCGATCCGGTCGGGGGCGCTGTTCGGCTTCGGCGCGCAGGTCGACGGGATGTGCCGTCGGTTCGCGGGGGAGCTCGGCCCTGCGACGGTCGTGGCGACCGGGGGCCTGTCCGAGCTGATCGCGCCCCACGCCGATACGATCGACCACGTCGAACCGTGGCTCACGCTCCACGGCCTGCGCGTGGTGTACGAGCGCAACGTGAAGGTGGACGGCACGTGAGCGCCGCTCCCGATGACAGGGAGAGAGCCGCCCGGGCCCGCGCCGGCGAGCCGCCCTACCGGTTCGAGCAGACGGCGATGGCGGCCGAGGTGGCGGCGCGCTGGGGGTACCTCGGGGCCGGCGAGGAATCGGGCGAGGACGTGTCGGTGGCTGGCCGCGTCATGCTGTCGCGGCCGCAGGGTCGGCTCGCCTTCGCCGAGCTGCGTGACTCCTCGGGGTCGGTGCAGCTGTTCGCGCTCGACAAGGTGACCGTGGACTTCGAGGAGTTCACGCGGCTCAGCCTCGGCGACTGGGTGGGCGCACGCGGCGAGGTCGTGCGCACCAAGCGCGGCGAGCTCTCGGTCAAGGTGGGCGACTGGGTGCTCCTCGCCCGGGCGCGCCTGGCGTTCGGCGACAAGTGGCGCGGCGTCACCGACGTCGAGACGCGCTACCGCCAGCGGGAGGTCGACCTGTGGGCGAACCCCGAGAGCCGTCGCCACCTCCTGTTGCGGAGCGAGCTCGTGCGGCGAATGCGCGAGCGGCTCTGGGCGCGGGGCTTCGTCGAGGTCGAGACGCCGATCCTGCACCCGATCCCCGGCGGCGCGCACGCGCGTCCGTTCGTGACGCACCACCGGGCGCTCGACGCCGACTTCTACCTCCGCATCGCGCCGGAGCTGTACCTGAAGCGGCTCGTCGTGGGCGGGGTGGAACGCGTCTTCGAGATCGGGCGGCTCTTCCGCAACGAGGGCCTGTCACCGCGGCACAACCCCGAGTTCACGACGCTCGAGCTGTACCAGGCCTACGCCGACTACGCCGACATCATGAGGCTCACCGAGGAGCTGGTGGCGGGTGTCGCGCTCGATCTGCTCGGGACCACCCGGCTCACCTACCAGGGCCGACCGCTCGACCTCACGCCGCCGTGGCGCCGTGCGTCGATGGCCGCGCTGGTCCACGAGGCGACCGGTCTCGACGTGGACGTGCACACGCCGCTCCCGCAGCTCGTCCGCCACGCGACCGAGCGCGGGGTGGCGGTCGACGGGCGCTGGGGGCCGGGCAAGGTGCTCCTCGAGCTCTACGAGAAGACCACCGAGTCCGGGCTGTGGGGACCGGTGTTCGTCTGCGACTACCCGGCCGAGGTCTCGCCGCTCGCGCGGCGCCACCGCGACGACCCGCTCCTGGTCGAGCGCTTCGAGGCGCTCGTCGCGGGCAGGGAGCTCGCCAACGCGTTCAGCGAGCTGACGGACCCCGACGACCAGCGCGTGCGGTTCGAGGAGCAGGCGGCCGCGCACGAGGCGGGCGACGAGGAGGCGATGGTCGTCGACGCCGAGTACCTGCGCGCGCTCGAGCACGGGCTCCCGCCCACCGGGGGGCTCGGGATCGGGATCGACCGGCTCGCGATGGTGCTGGCCGACGTGGCGAACATCCGCGAGGTGATCGCGTTCCCGACGCTGCGCCCGGAACGTTGAGACCCCGCCGGGGGGCCCTGGCGCTGGCCCTGGCGCAGGCCTGCGGATCCCCTGGGCGGAGTCAGGCCGGGAGGCCGTCGAGGAGCGAGTGGGTGAGCTCCGCGAGGCCGTGGGCCACCTCCGTCGAGCCGATGCCCCGGGTCGCGGCGGCCGCGTCCTCTGCATGGCGCCGGGCGACGGCGATGGTGCCCGCCACGGCACGCGACTCGCTCACGATCGCCCGCGCCTTCTCCCGCTCCGGTTGGCCGAGGGGCTGACCGAGCAGCGTGCGCAGCTCCGGACCCGCGTCGGGATCCTCGAGAGCGAGCAGCACCGGGAGCGTGTAGATACCCTCGGCGAGGTCCTGCCCGGGGGGCTTGCCCAGCTCGCCGTTGCAGGCGACGACGTCGAGCACGTCGTCTCGGAGCTGGAACACCATGCCGAACGCGTGGCCGAATCGGGTGAACGCGTCGACCTCGTCCCGCCTCGCCCCGCCGGTCAGCGCGCCGATCCGGCACGACGTGGACATGAGCGCGGCGGTCTTGCCGGCGATGGCGGCGAAGTAGTCGTCCTTCGTCCGCTCGGTGTCGAACGACGAGCGGACCTCGATGATCTGGCCCTGGCAGAGCTCCCCGAGCGTGCTGGCGAGCAGGCCGGCTATCTCCGTGCCGAGGCCCGCCGCGATGGCCGCGGACCGCGCGAGGAGGTAGTCGCCCGCGACGATCGCCACGAGGTTGCCGTAGCGGCTGTTGACGCTGTCTACGTTGCGCCGCACGGTCGCCTCGTCGATCACGTCGTCGTGGTACAGCGACGCCAGGTGCACGAGCTCGACGGCGACGCCGCCGAGCAGGTCAGCCTGCGACGCCGGCCGCATCCCCCGGGTGGCCGCCACGAGGGAGAGCATCGGGCGCAACCGCTTGCCGCCGGCGGCGATGAGGTGCGTCGTCACGTCGTCGAGGAAG
>JAJYMD010000069.1 GCA_021787255.1 Actinomycetes bacterium
AGGAGACGGAGCGCGCCACTGCTCGGTGCGTGCGTCGTCCTCATGCAAGGAGGATGGGCTGGGGCGCATGGATCGGCGCTCCGCTGGACGCGAGCGTGGGACCTCCTAGGAGGTCCCACGGGGATCCTCGAGCCGCAGGTGGCGGCTCAGGCAGCGTGCTCTACGTGTGAGAGCCGGGTGCCGAGGTTGCCGACGGCGACCTCCACGCCGGCGACCTCGTCGGCCAGGTGGTCGATCCGCGCCGTCTGGGCATCGATGCGCGTCGTCTGGGCGTGGATCTCTGCTCGCAGCCCGGCCCCCTGCGCGTCGATGCGGGTGCCGAGCCGGGTCGTCGTCTGGTCAGCCGAGGCCCACCGCGGTGCCGCTGACGACGACGATCGCCCCGACCAGCGTCGAGATTGCTGCGTCCGTGCTCATGTACTTCTCATTGGCCGGGTCCCCACCGGCCCGTCGTTCAAGTCCGCTGGCGCGTGAGGATCGCCGACCACGGCGAGCGCAGCTGGGACGTTCCGGCCGGCCGGGGCCAGCGCTCCGTCTCGGACCACGAGGCGCGCCACGCCGGTCGCGACGTGGCGTCCGAGACGCTCGACGGCGTCGACGACCTCGACGAGCGCGCCCTCCTCTGCGCCGATCGCGCTCACGGAGCGCATCGGCCGGCCCCGCCGCAGCTGGCGGTGCCGGGGCTCGAGCGCGCCGGCCCCGACGCCGAAGCGCACCACGTCGACGATCAGACACCGGTGCTCCCATACCCAGGCGCCGTCGACTGCGACGAAGCGGCAGCGGTGCCGGCCACCCGAGCCCTTCGCGTGCCCGAAGCACCAGAGCACGCCGTCTTCGACGACCGGAAGGAGCGCCCTCCCCGAGCGGTCGAAGCCACGGGCGAACCACTCGTCTGCGCCCGCCGAGCCGCTCACGCAGCCTCCTCGACGCTGATCGCAGGGTCCGAGTCCGCGCTCACCCGGATGCGCACGGGGAATGCCTCTGCGATCGCCGGTGTGTGGGTCACCGCCAGGACGAGCGGGATCTCCTCGGCGAGCGCCCCGAGGCACTCGACGGTCGCGGCGATGCCCTCGGGGTCCAAGGAGCTGAACGACTCGTCGACCACGAGCATGGAGATCGGCGCGCCGCTTCGGCGAGCGAGCAGCCTCGCCAGCCCGACGCGCAGCGCGACGTCGACCCGCATGCGCTCACCGCCCGAGAGCGCCTCGTAGCTGCGCTCCTCCTCGCCGTCGCAGACGACGAAGTCGAGGGTGTCGACGCTCGTGCCCCGCTTGGTCTCCCGTGCGGTTGCGAGCCTGAGCGAGAGCCGCCCCCCCGACAGGGTCGAGAGCACCGACGACGCGTCGGTCTCGAGCTCGGCGACGACCCCCTCGTAGACGAGCGAAGGGATGCCGTTGTGCCCGAACGCCTCGGCGAGGGTCGCAAAGAGCCGCCCGCGCCGTTCCGCTGCGTCGCGACGGCGCTCCGCCTCTCCGAGGGCGCGGCGAGCGTCGACGGCCTCTTCGAGACGCCGCGCGAGCGTGGCTGCGAGCCCGACCAGCCGGGCGTGCTCGGCGCCGGCGGCCTCCGCGCGCTCTCGTGCGCGCTTGGCGTCCGTCCGGCGCTGCCCGAGCGCGTCGGCGGTGCGTCTCGCCTCGTCCAGGGTCTCGGCCTCCCGCCTGGTCTCCGCCTCGTCGACGGCGGCCGCCTCGTCGGCCTCCTTCACGGCCGCCTCGAGCTCCTCCTTCGCCCCGGCGAGCTCGCGCGAGGCCTCGTCGAGCGCTGCGCGCGCGGCCTCGAGCGCGGCACGGCGCGCAGCGGCCTCGAGCGCACGACGGGCCGCGTCGCGTGCCCGCTCCTCTGCGAGCCGCTCCCGTTCGCCAGCCGCACCCTCTCGGGCCGCGGCCTCCTTCTCCTGGGCCACTGCCTCCCCGGCGCGTCGCGCCGCTTCTGAGAGCGCGGCCTCGTCGCGCCGGGCGACCCTGCGGGCGGCTTCCCCGGCGAGCGCCTGGCCGCAGCTCGGGCACTCGGGTGCGCCGCTTCGGTGCAGTGCGAGCCGGTCGCGCAGCGCACGGACCTCGTCGAGGGCGCGTCTCGCCTCGGCGGTCGCCTCGTCGTAGCGCCGCTGCGCCGCGCGCCGGGCCTCGCGTGCCTCCTTCACGGCCGTCTCGGCGGCCTTCGCGTCGACCGGGTCGGCGTCGCCTGCCTCGCCTTCGGCCACCTCGCGCTGGGCCCCCTGCACCCGCGCTTCGAGGCGCCGGACCCGCTCGGTTGCCCTGGTCGCTGCGAGCCCGGCTGCCTCACAGCGTCGACGTCGCGCGGCGGCGCCCTCGCCGAGGCGTGCGGAGAGCTCCTCGAGCGACCGGGCCGCCGCCTCGGCCTCACCCGCTGCGCGCGCGGCTGCGCTCGCAGCGTCCTGGGCCTCGCCGAGCCGTGCCTCTGCCTCCGCTCGAGCGGCCTCGGCACGTCCGAGCTCGGCCCGGGTCTCCTCCTCGCCCAAGAGGCGCTCGCGCGCCGCGGCGCACAGCGTCTCTTGGGCGCTGGCCACCGCGCGCTCGGTGCGCGCCTGCTCCCTCGCCTCCTCCGCCCAGGCCGCGTAGCGCTCGAGCCCCAGGATCTCCGAGAGCACCGCCTTCCGCTGGGCAGGCGTCGAGCCCGCCGAAAAGCGCGCCGCGTCCCCCTGTGCCACGAGCACCGTCGCCGCGGCGAGCGGTCCGGTCGCACCGACCACGGCGTCGATCGCGCGCTGGACCTCTGCGACCCCCGAGTCCGCCTCGACGCCGAAGCCTTGCCCCTCGCCCAAGAACCGCTCCAGGCGCAGCGTGGTCTTCTTCCCCCGGCGCCTCGAGCGCACGACCCGCCAGCGCTCCCCGCCCGCCTCGAGCTCGACGGAGACCACGGCGGTGTCCAGCCCAGCCGTGATCATCGCGTCCGCGTCCGCCCAGCGCGACATCCCCCACAGCGCCCAGGAGACGGCCTCGAGGATCGTCGACTTGCCGGCGCCGTTGGGGCCGGTCACGACCGCACACGAGATCCGGGCGAGGTCGAGCCGCGTCGGCGTCGCATAGCGCCCGAAGCCCTCCATCTCGACGACGAGCGGCCTCACCGCTCCCCCTCCCCCGCCTCGCCTTCCTGGGCGGGCGCCCCCTCTTCGCCGGCGTCGCCCTCTTCGCCGTCGTCTCGCCCGCTGTCGGCCTCCCCACGCAGCTCGGCTGCGGCTTCGAGCAGCGCGTCGAGCTCCTCCTTGCCCTTCCCGCTGCGTTCGAGCCATGCGAGCAGCGCCGCGGGCAGGTCG
>JAJYMD010000047.1 GCA_021787255.1 Actinomycetes bacterium
CGCGCTCGGCGCCCGCTTCGACGACCGCGTGACCGGACGCGTGGACGCGTTCGCCCCCGGGGCGAAGGTCGTCCACGTCGACATCGACCCGGCGGAGCTGCACAAGGTCCGCCGTGCGGACGTCGCGATCGCCGGCGACTGCAAGGTGGTGATCGAGGCGCTCGTGGAGGCCGCCGCGCCGGTGCTCGCAGGGGCCGACGCGGCGTCCCGCATCGGCGCCTGGTGGGACCAGCTCCGGCGCTGGCAGCGGGAGCTGCCGCTGCACTACGAGCGCCACGAGGGGCCGCCGATCAAGCCGCAGATGGTGATCGAGACGCTGCGCGACCTCGCGCCGGAGGGCACGATCGTCGTGTCCGGCGTCGGCCAGCACCAGATGTGGGCATCGCAGTACTGGCGCTTCGAGCGCCCCTACACCTGGATCAACTCAGGGGGCGCGGGCACGATGGGCTTCGCGGTGCCCGCCGCGATCGGGGCGAAGGTCGGCCGTCCCTCCCAGACCGTCTGGGCGATCGACGGCGACGGGTGCTTCCAGATGACCGCCCAGGAGCTCGTCACCGCAGCCGCCGAGCGCATCCCGATCAAGGTCGCGATCTTGAACAACGCGTACCTCGGCATGGTCCGACAGTGGCAGGAGATGTTCTACGGCGAGCGCTACTCCG
Organism: Actinomycetes bacterium; assembly: GCA_021787255.1. Next base: position 660 of record JAJYMD010000047.1, read on the forward strand.
AGGTGTACCTCTCGCCGGACCTCCCCGACTACGTGAAGTGGGCGGAGGCGATGGGCGCGCTGGGCCTTCGCGCCGAGACGCCCGACGAGGTGGCCCCGACGATCGAGAAGGCGAACGCGATCGACGACCGGCCCGTCGTGGTCGACTTCCGCACGGACGCCTTCGAGAAGGTCTTCCCGATGGTCCCGGCGGGCGCCTCCAACGACGACATCGTCGTCCACCCCGAGCACGCGGAGCAGGCGGGCGCCGAGCGGCTCGCGTGGGAGCGTCTGGAAGCGGAGCAGGACCGATGAGCGGAGGCGCTGCGCGCTCGGCGCGCCACCACATCCTGACGGTGCTCGTGGAGAACAAGGCGGGCGTGCTGGCCCGCGTCGCCGGGCTCTTCTCGCGCCGCGGCTACAACATCTACTCGCTCGCGGTCGCGCCGACCGACGATGACCGCTTCAGCCGCATCACCGTCGTGGTCGACGTGGAGTCCGCCCCGCTCGAGCAGGTCGTCCACCAGCTGGACAAGCTGGTCAACGTCGTGACGATCTCCGAGCTCGCCCCCGCCGACGCGGTCCAGAGGGAGCTCTTGCTCGCGACGGTGGCCGCCGCGCCCGCGGAGCGCTCACAGCTGATCGAGCTGGTGGGCGTGTTCGGCGGCGAGGTCGTCGACGTCGGCGCCGAGCGGCTCACCGTGATGCTGGCGGGCGCGCCGGACAAGCTGGACACCTTCGAGGGGCTGCTCTCCGCCTACGAGGTCGTCGACCTCCAGCGCACCGGCACGGTGGCGCTGCCGAGGATCGACGTCCCTGCGCCCTCGCGTCGCCGGCTCGTCGGGCTCGCCGCGCGGCAGGCTGGTTGACGCAGAATCCGAGATCCAGGCTCACAGCACGGAGACCGAGCACCGCACCCAGACCGAGCACAGCACCCAGACCGAGCACAGCACCCACACCGAGCCGAGCACAGCACGCACACCGACCCACGAGCAGAACCCGAGACACAGAGAGGAGCGCCGACCGATGGCGACCTTGTACTACGAGTCCGATGCCGACCCGGCACTGATCCACGGCCGCAGGGTCGCCGTGCTCGGCTACGGCTCCCAGGGCCATGCCCACGCGCGGAACCTCGCCGATTCCGGCGTCGACGTGCGCGTCGGCCTCCGGGAGGGCTCGGCCAGCCGCCGCAAGGCCGAGGAGGCGGGCCTGCGGGTGACCTCGGTCGCCCAGGCGGCGGCGGAGGCCGACGTCGTCATGGTGCTGCTGCCCGATACCGAGCAGAAGGCGGTCTACGACGCCGAGGTCGCGCCGCACCTCTCCAGCGGCGACTGCCTCATGTTCGCCCACGGCTTCAATATCCGCTTCGGCCAGATCGTCCCGCCGCCGGACGTCGATGTGGCCATGGTGGCCCCGAAGGGTCCGGGCCATCTCGTCCGGCGCACCTACACCGAAGGGGCGGGCGTCCCCAGCCTCGTGGCGGTGCACCAGGACGCGACGGGCTCGGCACACGCGCTCGCCCTCAGCTATGCGCACGCGCTCGGTGCCACGCGTGCCGGCGTCCTCGACACCACGTTCGCCGAGGAGACCGAGACCGATCTCTTCGGCGAGCAGGCGGTGCTGTGCGGGGGCATGACGGCGCTCGTGACGGCAGGGTTCGAGACGCTCGTCGACGCGGGGTACCAGCCGGAGTCCGCGTACTTCGAGTGCCTGCACGAGATGAAGCTGATCGTGGACCTCATGTACGAGCAGGGGATCTCGGGCATGCGCTACTCGATCTCCGACACTGCGGAGTACGGCGACCTCACCCGCGGGCCGCGGGTCATCGACGAGCACGTCCGGGCCACGATGCGCCAGCTGCTCGCGGACATCCGCGACGGCTCCTTCGCCGAGGAGTGGATCCAGGAGAACCGTGCCGGTCGGCCGAACTTCCTGAAGCTTCGCGAGGAGGGCAAGCAGCACCCCATCGAACAGGTGGGACGCCAGCTGAGGGAGATGATGCCGTTCGTCTCGGCAGGGCGCGAGCGCGTGGAGGACGTCTCGGGCGGCTAGTCGGGGGGGCGCCGCCACGACGCCGTGGTCCCGCGACGACGCCGTGGTCCCGTTACGACGCCATGGCCCCCACGACGTGGGTGATGCAGGCGCACAGCGAGGCGACGTCCTCGGGGTCGATCGTCGGGAACGTCGCGATGCGCAGCTGGTTGCGCCCGAGCTTGCGGTACGGCTCGGTGTCGACGACGCCGTTGCGCCTGAGCACCTTCGCGACGCGCGCGGCGTCGATCTCGTCGACGAAGTCGATCGTGGCGTTCACGTGGCTGCGGTCCCGCGGTGTCTCGACGAAGGGCCTCGCGAAGCCCGACCGCTCCGCCCACGTGTAGAGGATCTCGGCCGAGCGGTCGCAGCGCGACGCCGCCCACTCGAGCCCGCCTTGCTCGAGCATCCAGCCGAGCTGCTCCGCGAGCAGGTACAGCGTGACGAGCGCCGGCGTGTTGTAGGTCTGGTCGAGGCGCGAATTGTCGAGCGCGATCTTGAGGTCCAAGAAGGCGGGCACGTAGCGCCCGCTCGCTGAGATCTGCTCGATCCGCTCGATCGCGGCCGGCGAGCAGCACGCGATCCACAACCCGCCGTCGG
>JAJYMD010000113.1 GCA_021787255.1 Actinomycetes bacterium
ACCCGCTCCGCAAGACGCCCGACCGCGACGAGGAGGCCATGCAGCAGTGCGAGGGGGTTCGGTGGGCAACCGGGCACGACTACGTCGACGGGGAGCACCTGGTCGAGCCTCCCGTGGATGAGGTCATCCTCCGCGTAGACGCCGCCGAGAGGACAGGCGCCGATCGCCACGACGATCTTCGGATCGGGCATCGCGACGTACGTCTTCAGCAGCGCCGTGTCCATGGCGCGGACCGCGGGTCCCGTGACAAGGAGCATGTCGGCATGGCGGGGTGCCGGCGTGAAGAACAGGCCGAGCCGGTGGAGGTCGTAGTGCGGTGCGAGGAGCAGTCGGAGCTCTGACTCACAGACCGCGCACGACCCCGTGTCGACGGTGCGGACGTGCAGGCTTCGCCCGAACAGTTTGCGGACAGCCGACGCGAGCTGGCGGGCAGCCGCCTGCTCCTGCAGGGCATCGCCCGCGACAGTCATCGACGCACCGCTGCGATCGGGATGCCTTTCACGAGTCGCGAGGGCTCCCGGGTCGCGAGCTCGAAGACTCCGCTCGGCCGTACAGCTTCCGGCGCGACTCGGGCGCACTCGCCGCAGGTCGTGCACCGCCCGAGATCGAAAAGCAGGAGTGCTCCCTCCCGCCAGAGCGCCCGGCTCGGGCAGGCCGACTCGAGTGCCTCGGCGAGCTGCGGCGTGAGCAAGCCCGGGCGAAATGCTGGCGGCGTCGGGAAGCTGCTCCCGACCGGTTCGGAGACCTTCGGGTAGCGGGTCGTCACAACGCCCCGGCGGACGCCGCGCGCGAACCAGAAAGCCATCAGCGAGCGAACCCCGCGACGGTGAGCCAGAAGCTCGCTTCGATGATCGGGACATCGGTGAAGACGTTGCGCGAGCGAGCCGCGTCGTCGAAGGCACGCCAGTTGCGGACCGACGCCGGACGAAGCCGTACCCGCGAGAGCTCATTGTCGTCGACGAGGATCGAGACGAGAGACTCGCCGCGCGACGACTCAGACCAGCCCAGCGCGCTCGCCGACCTAGGCAGGCGGACCGGGCGGGAGGACGCCTGTGCCCGGAGGCCGGCCCGACAGAACTCCCCGATCAGTCGAGCGGACTCCGCCGCCTCGGTGGCGACCACCTCGAGGCGAGAGAGGACGTCGCCACTCGCTCGAGTCGCGACCTCAACCCTCTCGTCGAGGTACGGACCGAAGGGGTGGTCACGACGGGCGTCGCGGTTCTGACCGGACCCCCGGGCGACTGGGCCGACCACCGCCAGGCGTTGAGCGACCTCCGGACTGACGATGCCGCAGGCCTCCAGGCGGTCCATGAACGAGTTCGTCGATCGCAGCGCCTCGATCTCGCGACGCAAGCCGTCGACCGCAGAGCCGAGCAGCTCCCGTAGCGCGCCCGCCTCCGGGGCACGGTGCACCCCGCCGAGCGCCAGAACGCCGAACAGGTACCGATGCCCGAAGACCACGGAGTTCAGCCGGAGCAGCTGCTCAAGCACGATCTCCGCCTGGGCTTGCCCGACAGACAGACCAGTCGCCTGCGCGAGCGCAGCGACGGCGGCCGCGTGGTTGTACAGGCGCTCGAGCTCGAGCGCGATGCCGCGGACTCGCTCTATCGGGGGCGGGACCTGCACGCCCGCGCAGCCCTCGAGCGCCCGGCAGAACGCCCACCCGTTGCCTACCGCGGAGAGGCCCTCCATCCGCTCCACGAAAAAGAGCGCCCTCTCCGGCGGGAGGCCCTGCAGGCGTCGCTCCAGGCCACGGTGCTTGTGCCATTGCATGAGATAGAGGTCGATTACCTCCTCGCCACTGGTGACAAGCCCGATATAGAGGGACTCCTGGGCCACGGCACGCACGGGACCGAAGGGGAACTCGAACGCCTCGCCGGCTACGTAGTGCGGCGCCCGGGGGTGCCGGCCCTCGTGACCCGGTGCCGGCCCGAGGCGCGGAAAGTGCGCCTCGGCGCGCGGAGGGATGGCCACCCGGTTGAGAGGCTTGTTGTCCGCGGGCCGCACGCCGAACTGCTCGAAGATCTCGCACTCCTCCACGAACGCGGCGGGCAGGATCTCAGAGATCGCGGGATACTGCTCACCCGAAACGGGCCACGTGAGATCTACGTAGCCGCCTTCCGCGTCGAGCGCTATGACCAGATGGAGCGTGACCAGCTCCTCTTCCATCGCGGCGTACAGATCGGCGACCCGCGCGCCAAAGTGCTCCCCGAACTGCCGGACCCGAGCTGCCGCGGCCTGCCCGTCCGGGCAGCGAACAACGGCCGCACCGTAGAAGGGGCGGTCATCTCCCGAGGAGACGGCAACAGCCTCGCGGCCCGGACCCGACGGCATCAGCTGATGGCTCGGATCGCGTGGAGCAGGATCTCGTTCAGCGCGGAGGGCACCCAGAGGCCGAGGAGCGCCAGTACCACAAGCCCACCGACAAGAGGGAGGGCCGCGATCACCCGCGCCGACGGGTGCGCGTAGGCGACCGCGCTGGGCGGTCCTTCGCCGCTCGCCATATGGAGAGTCGAACCGATGAGGGCGATGAAACCGACGGCGAGGAGCAGGAGCATGAGACCACCGAGCAGCGGCGTCGTCGAGAATCCGGCTCGCACGATGGTGAGCTCGGAGAGAAAGAGCCCGAATGGTGGTGTGCCGGCCACCGCAAGAGAGGCCAGCAGGAGCGCCCCGCCGGCGAGCGGGAGCGTACCGAGCACCCCCCGCACCTCGCTCACCTGGCGGGTTCGATAACCGAGGACGAGGTGACCGCTCGACAAGAACAGCACGGTCTTCCCAAGGGCATGGCAGAGGATCTGGAGCAGCGCCCCGTAGAGGCCGAGCAGGCCCCCAAAGCCGAGCGCGACGGCCACTATCCCCATGTGCTCGATCGAGGAGTAGGCGAAGAGGCGTTTGAAGTTGCCACGCTGCACCATGAACAGCACGCCGATGGTGATGGAGAGGAAGCCGAAGATCAGCAGCACGTTGTCCGGAAAGAGCGCGCCGATGGCAACTTTCGTGATCGCCAGGAAGCGGATGATGGCGTACATCCCGGTGTTGAGCAGCGCCGCCGACAACATGGCGCTGGCCGGACTGGGCGCCTCAGAGTGCGCATCGGGCAGCCAGGTGTGCATCGGGACCAAGCCGACCTTGGTGCCGTATCCGACTACCGAGAGCAAGAAAGCCAGGCGAACGCTTGCAGGCGCGAGCCCATGGGCATGGAGAAACAGGTAGGGCCAGGTGAGGCGCTCGGCCGACGTGAGGTGGAGAGCGG
>JAJYMD010000024.1 GCA_021787255.1 Actinomycetes bacterium
GACCTTCGGCAGCGAGCCGATCGGGCGGGACCTGCAGAGGCAGGGACAACCCGATCGGGCACGAAGCGCTGGAGAGCGGCAGACTGGGGACCGTGGCAAGCGTCTCGGCGGGCGAACGGCCAAGCGGGGACTTCGCCGGCGCGGTGGCAGCCGAGCTCCCGGGCCTGTACCGCTACGCACGCTCGATCACGGCGGGGGAGGCCGAGGCAGAGGACCTGGTCGGCGAGACCGTGCTGCGGGCCCTCGAGCGGTCGGACCAATTCCGGGGCGAGGCGTCGGTCCGGACCTGGCTGCACCAGATCCTCTCCCACTTGGCGGTCGATCGGGCTCGCCACCGTGCCCATGAGCTCAGCGTCGCGGACGTGGAGACCCAATGGCGGGACGAGGCCTATAGCGTCGACGCCGAAGCGGTGGTGGAGCGGGCCGAGTCGGCTGCGGAGCTTCGCGACGCGCTCGTCCACCTGCCGTACCACTATCGCAGCGCGGTCGTGCTCCACGACGCCGAAGGCTTCCCAGCGAGCGAGGTGGCCGAGGTGCTCGGCATCTCGCTCCCCGCGGCGAAGCAGCGGATCCGACGAGGAAGGATGATGCTCGTGAGCGCCCTTTCACAACGAGAGCAGCGACGGGCGGCAAATGCCGGGGTACCGCTCGGCTGCTGGGAGGCTCGAGAGCAGGTATCGAGCTACATCGACGACGAGCTCGAACCAGCAGAACGCCGTGCCCTCGAAGCCCATCTCGCCAGCTGTGCCACGTGCCCGCCGCTCTACCAGGCGCTGGTGGGGGCGAGGGCGTCGCTCGGCAACCTCCACGACCCCGACAGCGTCATCCCGGCCGGCCTCGCCGAACGCGTCCGGCGCTACCTCGGCACGGAGGCGTCAGCGCCGATCACAGAGCGCGTCGCGAACATCGATCATCGAGACGTAGAGCTCGATTGAGCCGGGGACGTTCCCGACCGCGACGACCTCGCTCGGGAGGAACGGCTCAACGTACCAGCGCGTAGGGAGGTGTGCCGTCTTCGCCCTCCGCCTGCGGCTGCAGGTCGCACCCCGCGCGCACGAGAACCTCGGCGTCCTCGTCGGCACGAGCGGCGGCCCGAGCCTCAGGGCGCGCACGGGCGAGCCCGTGGCTGACGACCACGGCGGCGACCACCCCGAAGGCCGCGATCACGAACAGCGACGCGCGGTCCGCCCCGACCGAGCCGCCCGAGGCGGTGCCGGTGCCGATGATCGCCGCGGCCAGCGCGACGCCGAAGGCCGCGCCGACCTGACGGCTCATGTTGATCAGCCCTCCGGCGAGCCCCTGCTCCTCGTCGCTCACCCCACGGGTCGCCGCGACGGTCGCGCCGAACGCACCGGCTGCGCTCCCGAAGCCGACGAACATGAACCCCGGGAGGAACAGCGCGTAGTCGTGCCACCCGAAGCTCGAGGCGAGGAGGAACAGGCCGACGCTGGCAGCGCCGGCCGAAGCGATCAAGAGCGATCGGACTCCGACGCGCCGCACGATGCTTGCCCCGCGCAGGACGGCGACGAACCCGATGAGCCCCTGGGGCACCATCGCGAGCCCGGTCACGAGCGCCGAGTAGTGGAGCACGAGCTGGAAGAAGAGCGGCACCGTCAGCAGCTCTCCTGCGCTCCACCCCCCGAGCATGGCCATCGCGAGGTTGGCCGAACGAAGCCCTCGGCGCCGCAGCATCCCGAGCCGGACGAGTGGCGCAGGGTGGCGCCGCTCCAGGTGCACGAACGCCGCCCCGAGCACGACCGACGACGCGAGGGCCAAGAGCGTCGCGGCCGACGTCCACCCGAGCGCGGGCCCCTCTGAGATCCCGTAGACGAGCGCGGCGGTCGCTCCGGTGACGAGCACGCCACCGACGACGTCCAGTCGGGCGCGCGCCCCGCGTGGGACCTCGGTCACGAGGAACGGAGCGAGCGCGGCCGCGAGCAGGCCGATGGGGACGTTCACCCACAGCACCGAGCGCCAGTCGAAGTACTGGACGAGCGCGCCGCCGAGCACCAACCCCGCCACGAAGCCAACGGAACCCGTGGCTCCGTAGTAACCGAGCGCACGGTTGCGCGCCGGCCCTTCGGCGGTGGCAGCGGTGATGAGCGACAAGGCTGCGGGCGCGACGAGCGCCGCCCCGACGCCCTGGACGGCGCGTGCGGCGATCAGGACGCCGATCGACGTCGCGAGCCCTCCCGCCAACGAGGCGAAGGAGAAGACGACGAGACCTGCCACGAAGACCCGGCGACGGCCGAAGAGATCGCCGATCCTCCCGCCGAGGACGAGCAGGCCGCCGAAGGTGATCGCGTAGGCGGTGATCACCCACTGCACGGCCGTCGTCCCCACCGCAAGCTCGTGCTCGATCGAAGCGAGGGCGACGTTCACGATGCTGAAGTCGAGCACGACCATGAACGAGGCGGCGAGGATCAGCGCCAGGGAGGCGGCCGGATGGGGCGTGCGCCGGCTCATCGAGGGCGCTCCGTCTTCGGTTTCCTCACTCGTTGCTCTCCGGGTTCTCTGGGTGTCGGTGCGAGCACGAAACGATACGTTCCGTTTTCGTTCAGGGACGGCAGGTTCAACGCCTGACGTCCATGCCTATTCCCGACGCCTGTTCGCGACGCCTGTTCGCGACCTCGGTCCCCCGCGCCGTCCTCCCGACCCCCAGGCAACGATCCCCTGGCCGCAAGCAGCCCTCGCGGCACTCAGCGCGAAGGCCCGCAGGAAGCAAGCGCCGACCGCTCCGTCCGCGGGCGACGGTCAACGTCTCGGCATGTCCTCCGGGCTCGGCCCGCCGACCCGCACCGCTGCGCGCACGAGCTCGTCGATGCGCTCGAGGACCGCCGGCTCGAGGTCGATGTCGGCCGCGGCGACCGCCTCGTCGACATGCGCGGGATCGCGGGTCCCGACGATCGCGACGTGGACGGCCGGGTTCGCGAGCGCCCAGGAGATCGCGAGCTGCACCGGGGTGATGCCGAGCTCGGCGCGTGCGAACTTCTCGAGCTGCGCGACGACTGCAAGGTTCTTCGAGAAGGTCTCGCCCCTGAACACCGGACTGCGCGCCCGCCAGTCGCCCACCGAGAACACGGTGTCGGCTCGCAACCGGGCGCCGAGAAGGCCGTGGGCGAGCGGACCGTAGACGAGGACGCCGATGTCATGCGCGGCGCAATAGGGCAGGACCTCTTGCTCGATGTCCCGACGAAAGAGGTGGTACGGCGGCTGGAGGGTCTCGACCGGCAGCGTCGCGCCGGACGCCGC
>JAJYMD010000269.1 GCA_021787255.1 Actinomycetes bacterium
GCAGCCAGACGCGCAGCCTCTGCTACGTGGACGACCAGGTCTCCGGCCTGCTCGCGCTGCTCGACGCCGGAGGGGGGCCGGAGCCGGTCACCGGGCCGGTCAACATCGGCAACCCCGACGAGCGGACGGTCGCGGACCTCGCGGCGGCGGTCCTGTCGCTCACCGGCTCGCGCTCGGTCGTCGAGCACCTCCCGCTGCCTCCGGACGACCCGCGTCGGCGGTGCCCGGACGTCTCGCGCGCGCGAGAGCTCCTGGGCTGGGAGCCCGAGGTGACCCTGGACGAGGGCCTCGCGCGCACCGTGGCGTGGTTCCGAGAACGCCTCGGGAGGTGAGCTCGGAGGTGGCCGGCGGAGGTGCGCGGCTGGCGGCGGTCGTCGTGGACTACGACGCGGGCGAGGTCCTCGGCGGTTGCGTCCGCTCGCTCCTCGACGACGGCGTGCGCCAGGTCGTCGTCGTGGAGAACGGAGATCCTGCCTCCGCCCGCCGCGCGCTCGCGGGGTTGACCGTGCCGCTCGTCGTCACCGGACGCAACCTTGGCTACGGCGCAGGCGCGAACCGCGGGATCGCCGCGAGCGGCGACTCCGAGTACGTCCTCGTGTGCAACCCGGACGTGGAGGTCCACCCTGGCGCCGCCGAGCGGCTCGTCGCCGCGCTCGACGCGCACCGGGACTGGGCGATCGTGGGTCCCCGCATCGTGGACGCGTCCGGCGAGGAGTACCCCTCGGTCCGGAGGTTCCCCTCGATGGCCGACGCGGCGGGCCACGCACTGCTCGCACAGGTGCGTCCGGAGAACCGCTTCACCCGTCGCTACCGGGACAGGGTCGGCGACGAGACGCGCGCGGTCGACTGGGTCTCGGGGGCCTGCTTTTGCGCGCGCCGCAGCGCGCTCGAGGAGCTGGGCGGCTTCGACGAGGCCTACTTCATGTTCGCCGAGGACATCGACCTGTGCTGGCGCGCGCACCGGGCCGGGTGGGGGGTGGGCGTCGTGCCGCACGCCGAGGTCACCCACCTCCACGGCGTTTCGCGACGACGGCACCCCTACCGGATGCTCGTGGCGCACCACCGCTCCGCCCTGCGCTTCGAGGCGCGGCGCGCCGCGGGGGTCGAGCGGCTGGCGCTCCCCGCCGCGGCAGCGGTGCTCGGCGTGAGGCTCCTGATCGCGCTCGCCGACGAGGCGCTGCACCGCCACGCCGGCGCGTAGCCCGTAGGATGCCTACGGGCTGCGTGCGGGTCTGTGGTTGCAAGTCGAGGCCAGTCGCAGGCGAAACGACCCACGTAAGGCAACTCGTGGTTGCCGAGCATGGTGCGGCTTAGGAGTAAGCCCTGCCCGCTCCGTTCCCCCGGCCCGCGGGGGAGGGCGGAGACGGGGGGATGCGTGCCGACGACGGCGCCGCAGGACCGCGAGGTCGCCGGCGCCGGGCCGCCACCCCTGCAGCAGGCGAGTGTGGGGTCAAAGCCCAGGTCAGCTGCACGCAGCCCCGGTGCTGGCCGGTCCAGGGCCCGACGCGGCCAGTAGGATCGGCTGGCCATGTCCGTGTTCACCAGGGTCCTGCGTGCCGGCGAGGGGAAGAAGGTCCGCCGTCTCGCCGAGCTCGTCCCGCTCATCAACGAGCTCGAGCGTGACGTCGAGGCGCTCTCCGATGAGGAGCTCGCGCACAAGACCATCGAGTTCCGTGAGCGCCTGGATGCCGGCGAGACGCTCGACGACCTCCTCGTCGAGGCCTTCGCGGTGGTGCGCGAGGCGTCCTGGCGCGTCCTCGGGCAGCGCCATTTCGACGTGCAGCTCATGGGCGGGATGGCCCTCCACTTCGGCTGGATCGCCGAGATGAAGACCGGCGAGGGCAAGACCCTCGTCTCGACGCTGCCGGTGTACCTGAACGCGCTCGCAGGAAGGGGCGTCCACGTCGTCACCGTGAACGACTACCTGGCCACCCGCGACGCCGAGTGGATGGGCCGCGTCTACCGCTGGCTCGGGCTCAGCGTGGGGCGCGTCGGGCCCGACATCACCGACGCGAAGGAGAAGCGCGCGGCCTACCACTCCGACGTCACCTACGGCACGAACACGGAGTTCGGGTTCGACTACCTGCGCGACAACATGCAGATCTCGCGCGACACAATGGTCCAGCGCGGCCACGTGTTCGCGATCGTCGACGAGGTCGACTCGATCCTCATCGACGAGGCGAGGACCCCGCTCATCATCTCGGGCCCAGCGGACGAGGCCGCACGTCTCTACTACCAGTTCGCGAGCATCGCCCGCACCCTCGAGCGCGACGTCGACTACGAAGTCGACGAGGAGAAGCGCCACGTGGTCCCACTCGAGGCGGGGATCGAGAAGGTCGAGCGCGCCGTCGGCCTGGAGAACCTCTACGACGCGGTCTCGGTCAACTACGTCCACCAGCTCATCAAGGCGCTCGAGGCCAAGGAGCTCTACCACCGGGACAAGGAGTACCTCGTCGACCAGGGCGAGGTGAAGATCATCGACGAGTTCACCGGGCGCACGCTCGAGGGGCGCCGCTGGTCGGACGGGCTGCACCAGGCCGTCGAGGCGAAGGAGCGCGTGCGGATCAAAGAGGAGAACCACACCTGGGCGACCGTGACGCTCCAGAACTACTTCCGTCTCTACGAGAAGCTCGCCGGGATGACCGGCACCGCTGAGACCGAGGCCGCCGAGTTCGCGAACACCTACAACCTCCCGGTCGTGCCGATCCCCACGAACATGCCGATGATCCGCGTCGACGAGCCGGACCTGGTGTTCAAGACGGAGAGCGCGAAGTTCAACGCGGTCGTCGACGACATCGTGGAGCGCCACGAGCGGGGGCAGCCGGTGCTCGTGGGCACCGCGTCGGTCGTGAAGTCCGAGCTGCTGTCTCGCCTGCTGGAGAAGCGGGGGATCCCCCACAACGTGCTCAACGCGAAGCAGCACTTCCGCGAGGCGGAGATCGTCGCCCAGGCGGGGAGGCCGGGGGCGGTGACGGTCGCGACCAACATGGCCGGGCGCGGCGTCGACATCATCCTCGGCGGCAATCCCGAGCTCCTGGCCGCCCAGCAGGCGGCCGCCGCCGGCCTGGACCTCGAGACCGACGAGGGTCGTGAGGCCTACGAGCGCATCCTGGAGGAGACCAGGTCCATGTGCGCGGCAGACGCGGAGAAGGTCCGCGCCGCGGGCGGCCTGTACGTCCTGGGCAGCGAGCGCCACGAGAGCCGGCGGATCGACAACCAGCTGCGCGGCCGCTCCGGCCGGCAGGGAGATC
>JAJYMD010000126.1 GCA_021787255.1 Actinomycetes bacterium
TCACGTTGCTCACGCCTCCCCCAGGGTTGTGCGCTGCGACGACGATCCCGCATCCTCCGGTGTTGTGGGACACGTTGTTGTCGCTCACGGTGATGTCGTTCGTGGCCACCGGCGTGGTCGGTCCGGGCTTCGGTGCCCCGGAGTCGAGCGGGCCGTTGTCCTGGACGCCGATCCCGCCATCCGCCGTGTTGTAGGTGACCGTGTTCTTCGTGATCGTGGCCTTCGTCACGCCGACGAGCTCGATCGCCTTGTTGTCGAAGATCCCCGGCGTGGGTCGCACCCCATTGCCCGTCACGGTAGATGTCTCGATCATGAGCCCGGAGGTGTCCTCGGCGAAGATCCCGTGGTCGTTCGCCCCGGTGACGGTCACGCCCTTGATCGTGACGTTCTTCGCTGTAGGGGCCACGTAGATGCCCACGTCGCAGCCCTTGGCTGTGATCGTTGTCCCTGTGAGCGTCGTTGTGGAGGCGCTGACGACCTTGGCCGCGCTGAGCCCGGTTGTCCCGGCCTGGACGCACGTCACCGCCGCCTGCGCCGGAGCCTGGCCGAGCGCCAGGGCGCCGCCCACGCCGGCGAGCGTCACGACGGGCAGGCCGAGCGCGGCGAGGCCGCCGACGCCTGCGAGACGCGCGAGGACGCGCCGCGCCCGGCGCGTCCTACGTGTTGGAGTTCGGCTCATCTTCGATGTCGCTCCTTGGTCGGGCCCTTGGTCGGGTCCTTGGTCGGGTTCCGGTTCGCACTTCCCTACGCCGGCGCCACCTTCGCCTTCACATCGCCGTGGGGGGCGATGCCGTCCTCTTCACCGAGCCCGAAGGTCGGTTGGCCTGGACGAAGCTCACCAGCTCCTCGCCGTCGCGCACGATCCGGCGGATGCCGGTCTCGACGATCTCGGCCTCTCCTGCAAGTCGTCCCTCGTCGAGCGCCTGCTCCGCCAGGTGCAGCACCACGGCGACCGATGTGCTCACCCCGACATGCTGCGACGGACGCGCATCCGCCGCGCATCCGTCAGGGGTACCCGCGCACCTGCTGCTCGAGGTGGGTGAGACGGGCGGACACCGGCACGCCCAGGTCCGCTGCCACAGCGCGTGCCCGCGTGAGCACGTCGAGCGCGGCTGCCGGCCGGTCCTGGCCGGCCAGGAGCTCGGCGAGGCGCAGGTAGCGGTCCTCGTCCACCGGATCCGCGCTGATCGCCGCCTGCAGGCAGCGCTCGGCCTCGTGCGCGTTGCCTTCGGCGAGCTCCCGCTGCGCCCAGGTGTCGAGCAGGCTCAGGCGCAGGCGGCGAAGCCGCTCGCGCGCGCTCGCCGACCACGGCTCGTAGAGGGCGTCGGGGAGCAGGTCGCCGCGGTAGGCGGCCACGGCTGCAACAGCCTCGCGACGTGCGCGCTCGACGGGACTTTCGCGCAGCGCCGCGATCGCCTGGGTCGCGTCCGCCTCGAACCGGCCGACGTCGAGCCCGACGCCGTCGCCGATCGCCAGCAGGTCGCCCCGGCGCACCACGAGCGGGCCAGCTGCCCGGTGGAGACGGCTCAGCACGTTGCGCAACCGCCGACGGCCCCGCTCGACGGCGACCTCGGGCCACAGCACCTCGATCACCTGTTCGACGTGCAGCCCGGGCCGCTCCACCACGAGGAGCTGGACGAGCCGGGCCACCTGCGGCTCGAGGTGGGCGCGGCGGCTACCGTGCCAGACCTCGAACCCCCCGAGAGCCGAGATCGAGGCCCATCTGCCCGCCTCGAGCGCGCCCGACGCGGGCGCGACCGCGCCGGCCACCCGGGTGAGCAGCTCGCGGGGGGAGGCGAGCCGACCCTCGCGCGCGAGCTCCTCGGCGCGCGCGCCGGCTTTCTCGTGCGCCGGGGCCAGCGCCGCCTCGAGTGGTCCGTCCCACCCCGCCGGCAGCTGGACCCCGAGGCGCTCACGGAGACCGTCGGCCAGCCCCGCCGCCTCGAGCGCGAGGAGAGGATGCCCCTCGGCCAGGCAGGCTGCCAGTGCGAGAAGGGAGAAGGCCAAGCTCCGATCGTCGCCGAGATCCTCGAGAGTCCTCGCCGCCTCGAGCGCGTCCTGCTGCCCCCGATCGCGCGCGTCCAGGAACCACCAGGCGATGGCGCGATGGAGCAGGCTGATCGCGCGGCCGTGACGGTCGCCCAGCGCGAGCTGCAACGTCGCGGTCGTGTCGAGGGCTCGGCGGGCCTCGTCGTAGCGCCCCTCTTCGACGGCCACGAGCGCGACGTTCGCCGTGACCAGCGCGGACTCACCGGGTGCGTCGAGGTCGGCGAGCTCGTCGAGGGACTGGGCGAACCACCCTTTCGCCGCAGCCAGGTCCCCGGCGAAGAGCGCCACCAGCCCGAGGTGGGTGAGCACCCTGGCCGCGAGGTCGCGCCGGCCCTCTTCGACCGCGAGCACCCGTGCTGCGCGGAGCGACTCGTTGGCGGCCGCGCTGTCCCCCTGTCGCCAGGCGAGCATCCCGAGGCCGTCGAGGAGGTGGACGCGCTCGGGCGCGTCTCGAGGAGCGATGGCCAGGACCTCCTCGAGCCACCGGCGGCCCTCGCTGAGCTGGTTCCGCAGCTCCCAATAGCGCCACAGCTCCTTGGCGAGCCGCGCTGCCGCGGTCCCGTCGCGCGACCTGCAGGCGGCGCCGAGCGCGGCCCGGACGTTGCGCTGCTCTCGTGACAGCCGCTCGAGCCACTCCGCCTGGTGGGCACCGGTGACGAGGGCGTCCTCTGCACCCTGGACCGTGTGGAGGCACCACTCGAGGTGGGCGCGGGTGAGGGGTTCGAGCCGGCCGGCCTGTCCGAGCTGGCGGACCACCTGGCGGCGCACGAGGGCGCGCACGGCGTAGCGGCCGATGCCGCGCTCTTCTTGGACCACGGCGATCGACCGATCGACCAGGCCCGCGAGACCGGTCACGACCTCGCTGAGCCTCGGCGGCTCCCCGGCGGCGCCCAGGTGCTGCCGGAGCGTCGCGGCGTCGGACCCGCCGGCGAAGACCGAGAGACGCTCGAGCAGCTGGCGCTCGACGGGATCGAGCAGGTCCGTGGTCCAGGCGATGAGCGCGTCGAGGGCCCGCATGGGCTGGAGCCGGCTTGGGCCGCCGGCCACGCGTAGGCGGGCGTGGAGCTCGTCGGCGAGGCCGACGAGCGGTCCCGAGGCAGCGAGCGATCCGGCGATCTCGAGGGCGAGGGGGATGCCGGCCAGCTCCCTGCAGATCCGTGCGATCGCCACCCACTCGGGGGCCCCGAGCTCGAGCTCGGGG
>JAJYMD010000475.1 GCA_021787255.1 Actinomycetes bacterium
CGGGGTCCGACAACGCCCCGATCGCGTCCTCGACCCGGCTCACCAGGTCGCCCAGCTCGCCAAGGTGCGAACGGACCACCGCCCTCACCTGGTCCAGCACCACCCCCAGGCTGGCCTCAGCCATGGCCGGGCCCTCTAGCGCGCCGGTGGGTTCGCCTGCGAGGGCGGGACGGCCCGCCCGCCGCCGCTCGCGCCACGCCTTGGCTCGTTCGGCGGCGGTCTCGTACTGCCGGACGTGGCCACCGTTGGCCGGCCGGGCGCCTACGGGGGTGGGGGAGGGGTCCTTCTCACTCATGCATCAAGCCTAACCGAACGTTCGTACAAACGCACGGAGAACGTGCGCGGCGAACGTTCGCAAACGTACGCCCGAGCGGCGTCTCGTCGAACCGGGAGAGCCCGCCGGCGGGGATGCGTGAGGCAGGATGGGAGGCTCTCCCAATAAGGCGTTGACGTGCCACCCTGTCGCTTCGCGCGGCCGGGTTGTGGGCCTCCCTGACGATCCCCAACGGGCGGGAGTTCCGCACGATCCCGGTCCCGGGATGGTGACGCCGGCCCTTCCCGGGCCGCCGCTGAGGCTGCCGCTCGGCTGCGCGAGGGCGATCAGTGGCGCTTCGAGCAGAATCCGGAGAAGGACATCTTCATCGCTCGCGCTGCGACGACGTCTCGGTGTCGTCGTCGAGGAGGCTCGCTGCGCTCGCTACTCGTCGGAGGGCCGCCCGGGCAGAGCGCACGAGCGCCTCGGCCTCGTGGGCGAGGTCTTCGAGCTGCTCGGGGGTGAGCGCGGCGTCACGCTCCAGGCGTGCCTTCAGGGAGGCGAGGCGGCGCCAGGCAAGCCGCCCCGCTGCTACGAGTTGCCCGGCTGTGCGTTCGCCTCACCCATGATTCTCGCTTTCTCGAGGCGCTCGGTCCGCTGCTCTCGTCGCCCAACGACGAACACCGTCGCGAGTCCGACGATGTCGAGACCGCCGATCACCGCAGCGACCGTTTCATGGCCCAAGAGGCTCAGGGTGACCGCCGCTGCGAGGACCAACAGCACCACACCCGCCCCAATCCAGATGCCCCAGTTCGCGCGGCGCTCGTTCCCGCGGACCGTCAGGTCTTCGAGCTGGTGGCGGTGGTCTTGCTGGCGTTCCACCATCGCCATGAGTCGTTCGGCGAAGCCGGGAGAGATCTCCTCGTACTCCCGGAGCATTGCTGGGGGTGGGAGCAGTCCGAATGTCTGCTGCACCTGCTGCACCGCCAAGAAGCCGGCGGCCGCTCCGGAGCCACCAGTCCGGAGCAGCTCAAGTAGCTGCGGGAAGGAATCCTGAGCCACCTGGGGAGGTTGTCCCCCGCCCTGGACTGGACTGGGTCCAGACTGCCCACCGCCCGTAGGACCGCTTGGCTCGCTCGGACTGTCCTCGGTCTCCCCACCTGCATCCTCCACGGTGGCCTACGCGGCCGCCTTGGGGGGGATTCCGTCAGCGAGTTGTGCGAGGGCGAGCCACATCGCGGCTCCAACAGCCCGAAGGTCCATCTGCATGGCGATGAAGTCGGGACTCTCGGATCGGTTGTAGTCGTCGAAGGTCCCGCCGAGGTCGAGGAGTCGCCCAACTTCCTTCCAGCTCGGTGTGGCCGAAAGAAACGTCGAGTACGGGCTGTTCAGGTAGGTGGGCTTCATCGGCCACCTCCAAGGCGGATCGCCGTCCGAGCGGTCTCTAGGACGGCCGGTTGCACTCCCCGAGCCTGGTGATGCACCGCCGACGCGTGTCGTTGCACGTCGTCAACGCTACAGCGCATCGCCCGAGCGTGCTCTCGCGATGGCGCGCCGCGGCGGAACGTACGCTCGCTCGGTCGACGACTAGCACGCCACCGGTCCGCTGGTCGGCCCAACGAAGCCGGGCCGTGTCAGCGTTCTCGTCCCGGCGTCCCGTCGCCGCCTTCGAGGACGTTGGCCGTGGCCTCCGCCCGTCGGAGCGCGGCCCGTGCGGAGCGCACGAGGGCCTCGGCCTCGTGGGCGAGGTCTTCGAGCTGCTCGGGGGTGAGCACGGCGTCACGCTCCAGGCGTGCCTTCAGCGAGCGGAGCCGGGCGAGGTCCTCTACCCAGGTCATCGCAGCACCAGTACCACGAGGATCACCAGGAGCACGACGGCGACCACGACCGCCACGAGCGCGACCCGACGCCAGTGCCCATCGCTTGGCGTCGATGCGAGCGTGCTAGCACGCGTGCTCGCACGCGCGGCGGCGAGGCGCTCCCCGGTCGCACCGGCGAGGTGATCGAGGTCGTCCTCCAGGGCGTGGAGGTGGACTCGGATCGCGCCGGCGACGTCGCGACCGGCCGCGACGAGTTGGCGATCCGCCTCGGCGAAGAGATCCCCGAGCAGCTGGGCCGCAGCCGTCGGCGTCGGGACCGATCGCCAGGCCAGCTCGTCGGCGAGGCTTCGATCCTGCGCGTGGCCGAGTGCGGTCACGACCGGGACCGGCGCGGTTGCGATCGCCCGGGCGACGACCTCGGTGTCGTAGGGGAGCGCGATCGCAGCCCCGCCGCCGCGAGCCAGGATCACGAGGTCCGCGCCAGCCGCCGCCACGCTGATCGCGGCGGCGATCTTCGCCGGTGCGTCTCCGCCCTCGGCTGGGGCCTGGACGACTCGGAGCTCGATCGCCCACGGTGCGGCGGAAACTAGGGTCGCGAGGTCGCTGAGCCCGGCCCCGTCCGGGGCGACCACCCCCACGCGATGGGGCGGCCCGGCGAGATGGCGACCCGCCTGCGCACGGTCGAGGCCTTCCTTGGCGAGGCGCGCGCGGGTGGCGCGCCGTGCGAGCTCGTGCGCGCCGACGCTCACCCGGGGATCGACGTCGACGATGCGGAGCTGGACCTCCCCACGTCCGGCGTAGAGGGCGAGCTGTCCCCGACAGCGAAGCGCCATGCCGGCTGCGAGCTCGATCCCGGCGCTGCGGAGCTTCGCCGTGACCCGGAAGACGTCCCGCCCGAGCACGGCTCCCGTGAGTCGGGCGCCGTCCTCGGCGAGGGTGAGGTAGAGATGCCCGGCGCGCGAGCGGGTGAGCGAGGCGACCTCCCCGGTGACCCAGAGCTCACCGGGGAGTGCCTCGGCGAGCGCCCCGGCCGCCAGGGCGAGCGCGTCTCGCACGCCGAGGGTGGGGAGTGCCCCCGCCTCGCGCTGCTCGGCGCTCACCGACGGAGCAGCACGCGCCGGCCCGGTTCGCGTGACCGGCTCAGTGCCCGTGGCCGGCTCC
>JAJYMD010000097.1 GCA_021787255.1 Actinomycetes bacterium
GGGCGTCCAGGTCGTGAAGGTCATTGACATCCCGTTCACAACATTCAATTACTCCTCGTAGGGTCGAGGACCTCCGCGGACGGATCGTGGTGAGGGGAAGTGCGACGGTGAACGCAACCGGAGGTAACCCGGCGAGTGGCCGGCGCCTGGAGGAGCTCACGAGTCCAGACGTTGCCATGGCAATCGAGGATCGGCAGCTGGTGGTGGTGCCGTGCGGGAGCACGGAGCAGCATGGCCCGCATCTGCCGACCGGGACGGACTACTACGCGAGCCTGACGCTTGCGGATCGGGTGGCATCGGGGCTCGGGGGAGTCGTGCTCACGGGTTTCCAGTTCGGCCCGACGCCCCTGCATGCGGGGTTCGCTGGTACGGTAACCCTGCGACCGGAGACGTATCAGTCAGTGCTGTACGAGATGGTTGCTTCCGTTGCCGCGCACGGAGTGACGGAGGCCGTATTCGTGAATTGGCACGAAGGCAATATTCCGTCGCTCGGGATCGTCGCGTCGCGCCTCACGCAGGAGCTCGGCATGAACGTCGTGCTCGCGCACGCGTGCTACGTCGCGGAGGAGCTTTACGGCGAGAAGCTCGGCGGGCTCACGCACGGGGGAGCGATCGAGGCCGGCGCGGTGCTCGCGTATCGCTCGGAGCTGGTGCACTACGATCGTCTGGGAGGGGCGGAGGATTCGCCTGGCGAGCGTGCCGAGGACCAGGCGCGAAGAGGGAAAGCTTTCCAGACGATCCTGCGGGATGTTCGTGAGATTGCTCCCGCTGGCTGGTACGGCTCGACGCAGAGATTGAGCGTGGACGATGCGAAAGAGATGATGGACACCGTCGCGGCAGTCGTGGTGCGAGAAGTGAGCGCGCGGCTGGCACATCTCAGTCGGCTTCGTGGTGCGGGACGCTGACGTGGCGACTCGGGTCCGGCCAGAGGAGGCGCCGCGCCTTCCTCTTCAGGGGCGCGTCGCCTCTCGGCTCGTGGACAAGGAGGTGTCGGGTGCCGACCTGACCGTGCGACTCGTTGAGGTCGAACCGGAGGAGTCCGGCGCGGTGCCACGACCCCGGCACGTGCACGATGGGACCGGTGAGTTCATCTGGGTGCTCGAGGGGCTCGGCAGGGTGAACGCAGGGGGCGAACCTTTCGACGTCGGGGTCGGAGAGGGTGTGTACGTTGCTCCGGGCGAACTGCACAAGATCGAGCCTGTGGGCGGAAGGCCGCTCAGACTGCTGTGCTTTTTCGCGACGGGGGACATCACGTCGTGCACGCGGGAGTAGCTGTGGATGCGGATCGTGCGAAGAAGCGGGTGCTCTGTCTGCGTCCTGCCATCGATTTCACTGATGTAGGAGTCGTGGTGCCCGCGGATCTTGACGTTTCGTATGTGGCGGACGAACGGGATGTCAAGAAGATCCCAGCTGACGTTGAGGGTCTTGTGCTACCGTCCGTGGGGCGGGCACTTGCGCCATCGATGTTCGACGAGGCGGTAGCGCTTCGCCTCGTACAGTTCACCGGGGCGGGAGTCGACCGGGTTCCGGCAGAGCTCGTTGCAAAAAGCGGTGCAGCGGTTTGCAACGTTCCGGGAGCAAGTGCATCGGACGTTGCGGCCTATGTGGTGGTCGCGGCCGGACTGCTGCTGCGAGGGACCCTCCTCGGCCACGATCTCGTGTTGGCGGGGCGCTACGACGAGGCTCGTCGAGAGCTCGTGCCGAAGAATGCGAGAGGCTTCCGGGACGTGCACGTAGGCGTCATCGGTCTCGGGAACATCGGTAGCGCGGTCGCGCATGCGTTCCACGGGCTGGGTGCGATCCCCCGTTGGTACGACCCCGCGCCGGTCAGTGACGACGTCAACGTGTACGAGCGTGCCGATTTTTCCGAGCTCCTCAGGTGGTCCGACGTTCTCACGATTCACGTGCCGCTGGTGGCAACGACCAAAGGCCTGATTGGCAAGGATGAGCTGGCGCTGTTGCCGAGAGGCTCCGTAGTGGTGAACGCGGCCCGCGGAGGTATCGTGGATGAAGCGGCGCTCGTCGACGCCCTGGATATAGGGCACGTCAGCGGTGTTGCGCTCGACGTGTTCGAGGAAGAGCCGCTCCCAGCAGATTCCCCGCTCATTGCAGCGGCAAGGCGCCACGCCGGCCGCGTCTTCTTGACGCCCCATATCGGAGGTGTGACGCGCCAGGCAGCCGCCATCTTGTTCGAACGCGCCTGGGCGAACGTTCGCAGCGTCCTTGTAGAGGGTAGAGAACCTGCGTACCGGGTGATATAGGGACACTTGGTGCTACGGCCCAATTGGTCGGCCGGGGCCAGACACTAGGAGCTCGGTAGCGTCACCAGTGGGATCAACGGATGGGTAACCGTCACGAAACGTCAGAGACACGTTGGAGAGATGAGGAGGTGAACTCGTTGGCCGCTATCCAGGGCGATCGGGTTGGGCTCGCCGCGGTGGGTCTGGGGCGGTGGGGTCGCGTGCTCGCCGCGGCGTACCGTGATAGCCCCGTCCTCGAATTGCGAAGCTGTTTCAGCCGCAACGGCGATCGGCGCGCACGTTTTGCCGCAGATTTCGGATGTGACGCGGACGAGTCACTCGAATCGCTGCTCGCGAGATCCGACGTCGAGGGCGTCGTCGTGACCGTTCCGAACGACCAGCATGCAGCGGTGATAGAGGCTGCTGCCGAAGCGCAGAAGCCGGTCTTCGTCGAGAAGCCGATCTCGGTGGATCCACAAGACGTGAGGAGGATTCGCCACGCCGTGGAGCGGTCAGGGGTCGTCTTCTCCTGTGGGCACAGCGCGCGAAGGCTTTCCGGTCTTCGGGAGATCAAGCGGCTGATCGACTCTGGAGAGATTGGTCGACCAAGCCTCGTGGAGGCCGTGTTCTCGAACGAGCGCGGTCTCGACCTGAAGGAAGGCGATTGGCGGGGCGACCCGCTTCAATGCCCCGGCGGACCACTCACGCAGCTCGGCGTCCACCAGATCGACAACCTGAACTATCTCCTGGGGACCCCGAAGAGGGTCACGGGTGTTGGTCGTCAAGGCTTGGCTTCTGCGACGAACGTCATGGTCGCGGCGGCGCTCATCGAGTACGACGACGTGATCGGGTACCTCGGTACCGATTGGTTGACGCCAGGCGCCTTCACTCTCGACGTGTATGGCTCGAATGCGAGACTGCGTTACGAGCTGGACTTCAGCTGGTGGAGCAATTCAGCCGAAACGGACGCTCACAGTCGTCTTGT
>JAJYMD010000201.1 GCA_021787255.1 Actinomycetes bacterium
TCCAACTCGCTGCTCGAGGGGATGGTCTTTGGCGCCCGGGTCGCCGAGGCGATCGCGGGCGGCGCCGAGGCGACCTCGACCGGGGTGCTCGGGTCGCTCGGCGCGCCCGAAGAGGGCCGGATCCCGGTCCGTCCCCTCGAGCTCGGAGAGCCCGGTACCGGCGAGGGCTCGCCGCGCGGCGCGCGCGCAGGGCCGGTCGCGGGCTCGGACGCCGCCAAGGCCCGCAGCATCCTCCAGTCTGCGATGACTTCGGGCGCGGGCGTGGTCCGCAGCGCTGCGTCGCTCGCCACGGCCTCGGCCGCCGTCGACGACGTCGCGTCGTTCGTCGGCGACGACGTCGCGTCGTTCGAGGTCGCGAACCTCGCTGCCGTCGCTCGCGCGGTCCTCCGGGCCGCGCTCGGGCGTCAGGAGAGCCGTGGCGCGCACACGCGCGAGGACTTCCCCCGGACGCAAGAGAGCTGGCGGTGCCGCCAGGTCGTGCGCGCCCGCGCCGAGGAGCCCCGCGCCGGCGGCGCCGTCGCCGGCACGGGGAGCTGACGCGTGCTCCTCGCCATCGACGTCGGCAACACCGAGACGGTCATCGGCCTCTTCGCTGCGGCCGACGGGCGTGGGGGGTCGCAGGCCGGGTCCGGGGTCGGCGCAGAGCGCGGGCGCCGGGGCCTCGCGCACCACTGGAGGCTGTCGACCGTGCCCGCGCGCACCCCTGACGAGTACGCGGTGCTGCTCACCCAGCTCCTCGACCTCGAGGGGCTGGACGTCGCCTCGACCGTCGACGGTCTGGCGATCTGCTCGTCGGTGCCGTCGGTGACCGGGGAGTTGCGCCAGACTGCAGCCCGCTGGTTCGGCGGCGTGCCCTGCGTCGTGCTCGGGCCTGGCACGAGGAGCGGCATGCCGGTGCTCTACGAGAACCCGAAGGACGTCGGTGCGGACCGCGTCGCGAACGCGATCGGCGCGTTCGACCTCTACGGAGGTCCCTGCCTCGTCGTGGACCTCGGCACCGCGACGACCTTCGACGCCATCTCCAGGGCGGGCGAGTACCTGGGCGGTGCGATCCTGCCGGGCGTCGCGATCAGCATGGAGGCGCTGTTCCAGCACGCCGCGGCGTTGCGCCGCGTGGAGCTCGTGGAGCCGCGCGCGGCGATCGGCCGCTCGACTGCCGAGTCGATCCAATCCGGGGCGCTGTACGGGTTCGCGGCCCAGGTCGACGGGATGTGCCGGCGCATCGTCTCGGAGCTCGGCGGCGCGACCGTCGTCGCGACGGGTGGGCTGTGCGATCTCGTCGTGCCGAACGCGGAGATGGTCGAGCACGTCGAGCCGTGGCTCACCCTTCACGGCTTGCGCCTCGTGTTCGAGCGCAACGTGGGCGCAGGGGCGCAGCACCCATGACGACAGTTCCCTACCGGTTCGACCAGACGGCGGCCGCGGCGGAGGTCGTGGCGCGTTGGAGCGGGCTCGCCGCCGGGGAGGAGTCCGGCGACGTGGTGTCGGTGGCGGGGCGCGTCATGCTCTCGCGCCCGCAGGGCAGGCTCGGGTTCGCCGAGCTGCGCGACTCCTCGGGCTCCGTGCAGCTGTTCGCGCTCGATGGCGTGACCCGGGACTTCGACCAGTTCAGGCGCCTTCGGCTCGGGGACTGGATCGGGGCGAGCGGCGAGGTCGTGCGCACCAAGCGCGGCGAGCTGTCCGTGAAGGTCGCCGACTGGGTGCTCCTCGCCGAGGCGCGCCGGGCGTTCGGCGACAAGTGGCGGGGCGTGACCGACGTCGAGACGCGTTTCCGCCAGCGGGAGGTGGACCTGTGGGCGAACCCCGGGAGCCGGCGCACGCTCCTGCTGCGCAGCCAGCTGGTCCGGCGGATGCGCGAACGGCTGTGGGGCATGGGGTTCGTCGAGGTCGAGACGCCGATCCTCCACCCGATCCCGGGCGGCGCGCACGCGCGCCCGTTCGTCACGCGGTTCCGGGCGCTCGACATGGACGTCTACCTGCGCATCGCGCCCGAGCTGTACCTGAAGAGGCTCGTCGTCGGCGGGTTCGAGAAGGTGTTCGAGATCGGGCGGCTGTTCCGCAACGAGGGCATGTCGCCGAGGCACAATCCCGAGTTCACGACGCTCGAGCTGTACCAGGCCTACGCCGACTACCGCGACATCATGGAGCTCGTCGAGGACCTCGTGGCAGGGCTCGCGGCAGATCTCCTCGGCACGACGTCGCTCATCTACCAGGGACGGCCGCTCGATCTCGCCCCGCCGTGGCGGCGCGCGACGCTGACCGAGCTCGTCGCCGAGCACACCGGCCTCGACGTGAGCGTGCGGACGCCACGCGAGACGCTCTTCGAGCTGGCCCGCGAGGCCGGGGTGGAGGTCGAGCGCAGCTGGGGCAGCGGGAAGCTGCTGCTCGAGCTCTACGAGAAGACGACGGAAGGCGAGCTCTGGGACCCGGTCTTCGTGTACGACTACCCGAAGGAGGTCTCCCCGCTCGCCAGGGTGCACCGTGAGGACCCGCTGCTCGCGGAGCGCTTCGAGCCGGTGGTCGCGGGGCGTGAGCTCGGCAACGCGTTCAGCGAGCTCGTGGACCCCGACGAGCAGCTCGCGCGCTTCGAGGAGCAGGCCGCGGCACGCGAAGCAGGCGACGAGGAGGCGATGGTCGTCGACACCGACTACATCCGGGCGCTGGAGCACGGCCTGCCACCGACCGGCGGGCTCGGCATCGGGATCGACCGTCTGGCGATGCTCTTCGCGGACGTGGCCCACATCAGGGAGGTCATCTCCTTCCCGACCATGCGGCCCGAGCGCACCGAGGGCACTGAGAAGGAGCAGGACGCCGCGAAGGCACGCGGCTGAGGCGGGGCCCAGGAGCCCGAGCCCGGTACCTGGAGCCCGGCGTCGGGCTCCAGCCGTCAGGTTCGACCGGGCAGGTCCTCGAGGAGTGATCGGCCGAGGCGAGCGAGCCCCTCGGCGACGTGCCGAGGGCCGATCCCTTCGGTCGCCGACAGCGCGTCGTCGAGGTGGCGTCGCGCGGCCGCGACGGTCGCGGCCACCGCCGGCGACTCGCTCACGATGGCCCGCGCCTTCTCCCGTTCGGGCTGGCCGAGCGGCTGCCCGAGGAGCGTCCGCAGCTCCGCGCCGGCGTCGGGGTCGCGCAGCGCGAGCAGGACCGGGAGCGTGTAGACGCCTTCGGCGAGGTCCTGGCCGGCCGGCTTGCCGAGCTCGCCGTCGTCCGCGACGACGTC
>JAJYMD010000147.1 GCA_021787255.1 Actinomycetes bacterium
AAGAGATCATAGGTAAGAGTTCGGTGAACCCGTCTATTCCGCCCGCTTCATCCGGGCAGAGGTGATGAGCGCAGGGACCAGGGTCAGTGCGAATAGACGTTGCCGACTTCGACAACGCGCCAGGTCTTGTCCAGTCGGGCGAGCGTCGCGCTCACTCCCCATCCGACTTGAGCGAGCTCGGAAGCCCGCTCGGAGACCTCGAGCGGACCGATCCCGCCATAGAAGTACAGCGCCCCGGGCTCGACGCGCTGGATGACGAGGTAGTCCTCGACGAGATCCTTCGGGCCGAGCGCGTCGGCATCGAAGGGGGGCGTGGACCGGCTCTGCTCGTAGAGCAGGTTCGCCAGGCGCTCGGCACGAGGAAGGTTCCTGGCGGCGCGGGTTCCCTGTTCGACGGCCTCCTCGCGCTCCTCGGGCCCCACGTAGCTATGTTCGTGGAGCCAGCGGGCGAGCTTCTTCGTCACCGTCCCGGCCGAGCGCAAGAGCTCCTGGGAGGCCCAGACCTTTCGGACCATGAAGTAGCCGAGGAACTCGCCGAGGTGCTCGACGATGCGCTCGGGGCCGAAGAGGTGGCAGAAGGCCTCCTCGTCGCCGCCGTCGTAGGCCTTCTGCCAGCGTCGGTGGTCGGCCTTCTCGAGCCCGTTGGGCCCGTAGCCGTTGAGCGAGTCGCGCAGCAGGTCGACGACGTCCTCGTAGCTGCGCATCGTGCGCTCGGAGAGGCGCTCTCGCTGGTCGGCCAAGAAGGCGTCGAGCGCCGCGTCGATGGTCGGCGTTTCGGCCACCCGGTCATGGTGCCACGACCGCGCCAGCGTCTCCACCCGGGCGGATCGACCTGCTCCGCTCAGCTCGACGCGTTGAGGACCTTGCGGTAGTCCCGGCGCAGCGGGTAGAGGTAGACGTCCTTCACCGCCAGTGCGTGGCGGTTCTCCCGGTCGAGCTTGCCGCGCCCTTTGGTCACCCCCACATAGATCCAGTTCGCCGCCTGGTAGGAGGTGCCCACGAAGCGCCCACGTTCGACGAAGGTCTCGAGGAGGACCGGCGCGTAGCCATAGGCGCGCTCCCAGTCGGCAGGCAGGCGCCGAGCGGCGGCACCGAGCACGAAGGAGGCGAGGTTCTTCACCCGGACCTCTGGGACGATCAAGAAGCGGGCGTTGCCGACCACGAGATGCAGGCGGGCCTCACGCGTCGGCCGGTCCCAGCCGATGTGGTCGTCACGGGGGGCGCAGCTCCACGCCGAGGCGGCGAAGCCGAGCGCCCCGATCACCTCTGTGCCCCACTGAACGAGGTAGCGCAGCTGCGCGCCGGCAAAGGGCGTGTAGCCGAGATAGTGGTGGCAGGCGACGAGACGCCGCCAGCGCGCCCTCGAGGCCTGGTCATTCGCCACGACGAGCTCGACCGAGGAGAGCCGTTCGGGCATCGAGGGGACAAACAGGTCGAGCTGGCCATCTGGCGGCTCATGACGGGGGATGCGTCCGTTGCCGTTGCCGTTCTTCGGCGGGGGCAGGCAGAGCAGCCCGTCTGCTTCCATGCGCAGCAGTGCCACGCGCGCCGACATGTCCTTCCTTCGCCCGTCGGGGCGATGCCAGGAGAGCTCGTCGCACAGCGCGTCGGCGATCGCCCTTCGGGTGGGCAGCGTCGTTGCCAGCTGCCGGATAAGCGCGAGGTCGTCGTCGGAGAAGTCCCGTCCGCAGTAGCGCACCTTTTGACGTTCACTCACGGACCTGGTCCTTTCCACGACACGAGGTCCGCCTTCGTGGCACACCAGGGGAAGAACCGCCCAAGCGACCGCCCCGACGGCGCCCGCCCGCCGGCCTCGGCGCAGGCGGTGAGGTAGGCGTGGAGGTAGGCGAGGGGGTTCAGCCCCGCCCGCGTGGCCGTCGCGGTGATCGTCCACACCCTCGCGGACAACGTCGCCGCCCAGATCGCGCCCGAGCCGTAGTAGTTCTTGCGCCCGACGACGGGGCCGCGCAGTGCTCGCTCCGAGATGTTGTTGTCCAGATCGGCGTCGGGATAGCTGGCGTGGCGGGCGAGACCCTCCCACTCGTGGTCCAAGGTCGCGAGCACCTTTCTTGCAGCCGGGTGGAGGTCCTCGTCGGCCGCCTGCTTCTGGCGCAGCACGTCGATCTCACCGAGCGCGAGGGCGAATCGCTCCTCGGCCACCTGGCGCTCGGGGCTGTCTGGTTTACAAGCGCGAAGCTCGTGGTGGGCGCGGTAGAGGGCGGCGAAGCGCTCCAGCCACGCGTCGCGCCAGCTGCGCAACTCCTTGTGGGCGTCGGCCGCCCGGACGAAGTAGCGGCGGATGTGTGCAAAGCACCACAACGTCTCCACCCCGTCGACGCCGGCGATCGACTGGTAGGCGGTGTAGAAGTCGGCTGAGATGAGGAGGCTGCGGCCGACCTCCAAGGTGCCCGAGGAGATGTCGAGCCCCAGGTGATCTTCGAGAACCTTGGCCGAGCGGGTGGGATCGATGTGGAACACGACGGTCTCCGGGGCGACGAAGACCCACAGCCACCAGCGGTGGTTGGCCTTGCCCTCGAGGTCCTCGAAGACCCGCCACGAGGTCTCGTCGATGTGGAGGTGGGCGGCCTTGGCATTGCGGTCCCGGATCGCTTCGTCCAAGGGGGCGAGCAGATCGGAGACCGCCCGTAGTGCCCCGGTCAAGGTGCCCTTGGAGATGTCGAGCCCCTCGGCCACAAGCGTGGTGCAGATGCGCTCCAAGGGACGCCCGAGCACGTACTTCTCGTGGAGGAGCCGGGCGAGGAACTGGGTGGACAACAGACCCTTGGCGATTGCCTTCGAAGGAGCAGGAGCGCAGACGATGCCCGTTCGCGCACACCGACACCTGCGTCGGTAACGACGGCGGCGGTGCACGACACGCACGATGCGCACCCGCCAGTCGATCTGGGTGGAGCTCTCCTCGCCGAAGGGCTCATAGGCGGCGCCGCAGATAGGGCAGACACGATCGGCCTCGTCCAGGTCGTGGACCACCTCTTCGGTCTCGAGCTCGCGGTAGTCGCGTCGGCCGTGGCCGGAGCTACCGGGTTGCTGTCCACGACGACGGCGTTCGTCTCCTGACGCCGTCGCCGACTTGGTGGACTCCTCGGCCGCAGAGGTCCCCTCCCCCTCGGAGGCGGCCGTCGCGCGCTTCTTCTCCGACTTGGTGCCAAAGCACAGCTTGGCGAGCGTCGCGATCTTCTCGTTGGCGCTAG
>JAJYMD010000426.1 GCA_021787255.1 Actinomycetes bacterium
GTGATCGCTGTGGGAGATCGTGTGGTACCTCCCGTTGTGACCGGGGACGTCGGCGCGGGAAGGCCGACGAATTGCCGGCCCCCGTCGGTCGTGCGCACGATCGAGGTGCACACGGGGTTGGAGCACGGCGCCGTGCCGAGGAGCCAGTACTCGTCCTCGGAGACCGCGGTGAACGACACCGGCTCGAAGCCCGCCGGCACCGGCCCGCCGCTCGCAGGAGCGGCCGTCGTGGTGGTGGTGGTGGTGCTCCGTGGGGGCGAGGAGGTCGTGGTCGAGCCGGACGCCCTGGGATGGTGGCGGGTCTTCGGAGCTGCGCTCTTGCCGGACGGCCCGCCGCACGCGGCCGCCACCAGCGCCAACGCGCTCAACGCGACGAGCGCGCCCGTGCGGTAAGGCAACCTGCGAGCGGGCACCGGCCCCACCTCCCTCTTGCTGGGCCCATGCTACGGCCACGTGCGAGCCACCTGGGACGTTGACCGCGTGCTCGCGGGCCGGTCCCGCACGTCCCGGTGCGGGCCTTTGCGACTGGACGGCCCGCCCGCTACCCGGGGGTCCGAGCGGTAACCTGCTGTCGCTCGGCACGGACACCTGCGCGGAGCGCCCAACAAGCGAGGTGTGCACCATGCCCGACGCCGTCATCGTCGCCACCGGCCGGACCCCCATCGGCCGCGCCAACAAGGGATCGCTCGTCGACTGCCGCCCCGACGATCTCACGGCCCACGTGGTGCAGGCGGTCCTCGCGAAGGTGCCCCAGGTGGAGCCCCACATGGTCGAGGACCTGATCGTCGGCTGCGCGCAGCCCGCCGGCGAATCGGGCTACAACATCGCCCGCGTCGTCGCCGTGATGGCCGGGCTCGACGACGTCCCCGGCGTGACCGTCAACCGCTACTGCTCGTCGTCGCTGCAGGCGATCAGGATGGCGGCGCACGCGATCAAAGCCTCGGAAGGCGACGTCTTCGTCGCCGCCGGTGTGGAGACGGTGAGCCGCTACGTCCACGGCGCAGCCGACGTCGGCCCGCACAACCCGATCTTCGCCGAGGCGGAGGCGCGTACCGTGGCCCGGGCGCCCGAGGTCGCCGAGCCGTGGCAGCCGCATCCTGGGCTGGACGACGTCTATATCGCCATGGGCCAGACGGCCGAGAACGTCGCGGAGTACAAGCACGTCAGCCGCCGGACCCAGGACGAGTTCGCCCTCGTGTCGCAGACCCGCGCGGTCGAATCGGTGGAGAACGGCTTCTTCGAGCGCGAGATCGTCCCGGTGACCACGCCGAACGGCACCGTGGTGACCAGGGACGACGGCCCCCGGCCCAACACGACGATCGAGGGCCTCGCGCAGCTCCAACCCGTCTTCCGGAAAGGGGGCACCGTCACCGCCGGCAACGCCTGCCCGCTCAACGACGGCGCCGCAGCCGTCGTGGTCATGAGCGACGCCCGCGCCCGCGAGCTGGGTGTCGCGCCCCTCGCGCGCATCGTCGCGAGCGCCGTCTCGGGGCTGAACCCCGAGATCATGGGGCTCGGCCCGGTGGACGCGGTCCGCCAGGTCCTGAAGCGCGCGGGCATGTCGATCGGCGACATCGACCTCGTGGAGATCAACGAGGCGTTCGCCGCGCAGGTGGTGCCGTCGGCGGCCGAGCTGGGGATCGAATGGGGCAAGCTCAACGTGCACGGCGGCGCGATCGCCCTCGGCCACCCCTTCGGCCAGACGGGCGCGCGGATCATGACCACGCTGCTGAACGGGCTCGAAGACGCCGACAAGACGCTCGGTCTCGAGACGATGTGCGTGGGAGGTGGCCAGGGCATGGCCATGATCATCGAGCGCATCGGCTAGCGCTGGCCGACGATTCGTCCGCCAGTCCGCCGTGGCCTCGCCGGTCTCAGCCGTCTCGCGCTCGACGCACCGCCTCGACTGCGGCACTGAGCGTTGTCACCGCTCGGCGCAGCTCGGCGACCTCCGCTGCGAGCGCCGCGACCCTCGCCGGCAGCGGTTCCCGTGTGTGCTCCCGCTCGGGTGGCAGGGTCCACCCAGGGTGGTGCCCGCCGCCAGTGGCTGGCGGCTCCGGCGTCTCCTCGTCCGTTTCCTCGGTCTCGAACGGCTCGGCGAGGAGCTGAGTCCAGCGCTCCTCCTTCTGTCCCGGGCGGCGGGCGAGGCGCCTCGCGAGCACCTCCTCGTGCGCGGCCAGCAGCTCGAGCTCGTGCTCCACCGCGTGGAGGGAGCCGAAGGCGGCCATCCGCTCGGTACGCGCACGCAGCTCGCCGACGGTCTGGGGACCACGCAGGACGAGGACGGCGAGGACCGCCAGCTGCGGGGCGTCCAGCCCGAGCAGCTCGTCGAGCACGTGCCTGTACCGCACCACCGCCCGGCCGTGCGACGGGAGGACGAAGCGTACGAGCTTGCGCGCCCGGAGAGACTCGAGCGCCGCGAGCACCGCCGCTTCGTCGTAGGCCGTCACGGGCTCCCGGTTCGACGTCTGGTTGCACGCGGCGAGGAGCGCGTTCAGCGTGAGCGGGTACTGCTGGGGCGTCACGAGCTGCTTCTCGACCAAGGCGCCCAGCACCCGGCCTCCGACGGCGTCGACCCGGTCCACCCTCAGACCCCGGCGAGCCGCTGCTTCAGCTCGGCCAGCACCGGCACCGGTCCCGGGTCTACCTCCTCCCGAGCGGCAAGGTGCAGGGAGACGAAGTCACCGACGAGCACGAGGTCGAACAGCGCCGCCACGTCGCCGGTCGCGTCGGTGCGCACCTCGACGACGTTCGCCACCACCTCGGCCATCACCTCCTTCACCAGCGCGAAGCGGCGGGCCACCTGCGGGTGCTCGCCGGGGTGGCGCAGGAAGACCAGGGTCAGCACCTGACGGGTGACGTCGCCGTGCTGGCCCCAACCGGCCACCTCGTTGTGGCACAGCTCGGGTTGGAGCGAGAAGAAAGCGGGCGACTTCGCGTTCTCGTTGACCTGGGTCTTCCACCGCTGCGCTGCGACCGCCGAAGGTCCCGGCGCTCCGTGGACGAGCGGTACGGTCCGGCCGATGCGGCGGGCGACCTCCTCGGCGACGCTCCCGGGCCGGACAAGCAGGTCTCGGCTCGCCGCGAGGACGTCGACGGCAGCGCGGAGCTCGGCGGTCATCCCCTGGAGGAGGCCGTACCGATCGAGGCACACGAGCGGCGGCACAGCCATGGCGCCGAGCGCGGCACGCGGCTGGGGGATGTCC
>JAJYMD010000281.1 GCA_021787255.1 Actinomycetes bacterium
GCGGCCTCGTGAGCCAGCTGTACTCCGCGGTGGCGTCGTTCTCCTCGCTGCTCGCCGCCGGGGTCGCAAACGGCGGCCCGGGGTTCCAGGGCGCGTGGTTCTCCGCCGCGTACGGCGAGATGGTCGCGCTCGGCGCGGCGGTGGCGGTCGCCACGCTCGTCCTCGCGGCGACGAGCGCCGCGATGCGCAGCGACGCGAGGACGCTCACCCGTCTCGCGCTGCGCCTCCCGGCCGTCGTCATCGGCATCGCTGCGGCGCCGGTCGTGCTGCGCGCGCTCGACCAGCTCTTCGCCGCGCTCGGCCAGGCGATGGCCCAGGTGGGCGGCGGGAACCCGGCCACGGTCGGCGCGCACCTCTCGGCGAGCGCGCACGCGATCAGCGTGGGCTCCCAGGCGCCGCTGTTCAACGTGATCGTCCTCGGCGTGACCGTCATCGCCGAGCTGGCCTGGTACGCGGTCGAGGTCGTCCGGGCTGCCGGGCCGTACCTCATCGTCGTGATGCTCCCGCTGTTCGCCGCGATGTCTTTGTGGCCGAGGCTGCGCGCCCCGCTCAACAGCGCCCTCGAGTGGGTCTTCGCGCTCTTCGTCGGCCAGATCCCCCTCGCGCTCAGCTTCGGGCTGGCCGGTGCGGTCGCCGGTTCGGGGGTTGCGGTCCCGAACGGGCTCGCCAACACGTCCTCGTCGGCGCCCGAGCTGCTCGCTGCGGCGTTCCTCCTGCTCTGCGGTGCGGCGAGCCCGT
The DNA here is from genome assembly GCA_021787255.1 of Actinomycetes bacterium. Next base: position 739 of record JAJYMD010000281.1, read on the forward strand.
TCCTGCTCGTGGCCGTGCACCCCGTCGCCAGGGTCGAGGCCGCCGCTGCGAGCCGGCGGAGGGGTGCGGAGGCCCCCGCGGCGCCGGGGCGGGGCCAGGCCGGCTTCGCCCACCTGTTCCACGACGGCGTCGCGGCCCGAAGCGACGCCGCCGGCACCGGGCGCGCCGAGGTCGTCGGCGGATGGGAGGCGGGAGGCTTCGGGCGCCGGGGCACCGATGGGCAGGCGGAGAGCGCCCGAGTGGGCCCGCTCGGTGCCGATGCGCGCAACGGGGCCGCTGCGCCGGAGCCCGGCGGCCTCCGGACGACCGCACACGAGGTGACGCAGGGCACGACGAGCGCATCGCAGCCGAATGCTCCAAGCAGCGGGCACGGGCTCTTCGCACCCGGCCTCGACCGAAAGGGCGCGTCGGAGGGGATCCGCACCTTCTCCTGGGGCGCCGAGCCGGTAGAGGGGCAGGTCACCGCCCAGCGAAGCGCTCTCGGGCGCGCAGGCTCGAGCGAGCAGGCCCCCCGGTCCCTCGGGGATCTGGCGTCGAGGATGACGCGCCCGGCTGCCGGGGGCGGTGGCGAAGGGCGCGGCGCGCGGGGAGCCAAGGGCGCCGGAGGCGAGGAGCCCGGCGGGGCGCGTCGGCGCCGCGGCCTGTTCTCGACGAGGAAGGAGCAGCAGCGATGAGCACAGCGCCCGAGAGGCGGACGCCCACCTACGCCCCTGGGCAGCTCGAGTCCGACGCGGTCCTCCTCGGGCTGCGCTGGCCCGAGATCGTGCTCGTCGCCGTCGGGTGCGCCGGGGCGCTCGTGCTCATGCTGGCGCTGCACTCGCTCGTCGGTCTCGCAGCCGGCGTGCCGCTCGTGCTCGCGGTCGCACTGCTCGCCGGCGTGCGGGTGGAGGGCTGGCGGGCCTGGGAGTGGCTCGTCCTGCGACGGCGCTTCGGCGCCTCGCGCCGGCGTCGGCGCGTGGCGGGCGCCCCACTCGAGCTCGCCGGCATGGCGATCGTCGCTGCGGACGTCGACGGGCGCGGGCGCGTCGGGCTGCTCCGGGACCGGCGGGCAGGGACCTGGTCGGCGGTGCTCGAGTGCGGCTCGACGCCGGTCGCGCTCGCCGACGAGCACGAGCGGGCGGACGCGCTCGGGCGCTGGGGGTCCGCCCTCGACCAGATCTGCAGGCTGCGCGACGTCTACCGGGTTGCCTGGGTCGCCTCGTCGAGCCCGGACCCGGGCGACGCGGTGGCGAGGTGGTTCCTGACGGCGGCGAGCCCGCAGCCGAGCGGCCCGCGCGCCGCGTACGCGCACCTCTTGACCGAGGCCGCCCCCCGTGCGGAGGCGCACCAGGTCCACCTCGTCGTCGTCGTGCACGAGGGGCGATCGACCCGGGCGATCCAGCGGGCGGGCGGCGGCGAGGCGGGCGCGGTCGCGGTCGTGATGCGCGAGGTGGACGCGGTCCGGCGCATCCTCGCCCATGCCGAGATCCCGGTTCGCGCCCTGCTTGCGCCGCACGAGCTCGCAGCGGAGCTGCGCATGGAGCTCATGCCCGACGTGGTCGCGAGGATGCGGGCACGCGACGGCGGCGTCGACCCGGCGGAGGCGTGGCCCCAGGCGCTCGACGAGCGCTGGGACGTCGCTGGGACCGACCAGTCCCTGCACGCGAGCTGGTGGGTCGCCGGGATCCCCAAGCGGCCCGTCGCCCCGGACTTCCTCGCCCCGCTCATCCTCCAAGGCGGCTGCTTCCTGCGGGTCGCCTGGGTCGGCCAGCCGATCGCCCCCGAGCGCGCCGCGCGAGACGCCGAGCACGAGATCGTGGCCCTGGAGACCGACCTGGAGGAGAAGGCCAAGCGCGGCTTTCGCACCTCGGCGCTCGAGCGCCGCACCGTGGAGACGGTCCGGCGCAGGGAGGAGGAGCTGGCGAGCGGTTTCAGCGACTGGCGCTACTCGATGGTCGTGACGGTGTCCGCGGACACCCCCGAGCGCCTCGAGGCGGCCAAGGAGCTCGCCGAGCGCGCGGCAAGCAGCGCGCAGCTCCGGCTCCAGCCGCTCGTCGGCCAGGAGGCGAAGGCGCTGGTCGCGAGCTCTCTGCTCGCGACCGGGCTCACCCCCGAACGGCGCAGCGGCCCCGAGCGCGGCGTGCTGCTGCGCAGCGTGCGCGTCCCTGCGCACCGCGCGTCGAGCGCGCAGGTCTGCGCGCTCTACCCGTTCGCCGCGCCGCCGGTCCCCGAGCCCGCTGGCGCGTATGTCGGCCAGGACCCCTTCGGCGGCGGGAGCTTCTGCTTCGACCCGTTCGCCGCCTACGAGCGGGGCCTCGCGCCCAACGCGAACGTGTTCATCTCCGGTGAGCTGCGCAAGGGCAAGTCCTCGCTCGTAAAGACGCTGCTCTACCGGCTCGCGGCGTTCGGGCACCGGATCGTCGTCGTCGACGTGAAGGGGGAGTACCGCTCCTTGGCCAAGGCGCTCGGCGTC
>JAJYMD010000241.1 GCA_021787255.1 Actinomycetes bacterium
GACCCCCCGGGGGTCGCTGCAACCCTATTGTCGGCAGGTCGATCACGCGCGCGCGCGGCGTCGCGCTCGTAGCGTCGAACGAAACGAACAGCGCGACCGCCTCGACGCGACGGCGCCCCCTCCGCCCCGCCCTCCGCCGCTGCGCCGCTGCGAGACGCGAACGCTGCGCCTTACGCGACGACCGGGATGCGCGCCTTGTCGAAGCCGCAGAGCTCCTCGCCGCGCGCGACGCAGAAACGATCCGTCATGCCCGCGACGTATCGCACCGCCGCACCGAGCGCCTCGTCGCTGCCCGGCTCGACGAGGCCCGTCGCACCTGGAACGAGCTGCGGGTCGCGCGCGTAGCGCAGCACGAGCCCGACGATGAGCGGACGCGCCGCCTCGCGCTGGCGCCGGGCGAGCTCCGAGGAGTAGATGAGCTCGAAGTTGGCGGCTCGGAACGCGTCGAGCGCCTCGGCGAGCGGCTCCGAGAGCCCGACGACCTGCACCTCCCGAGCCACCGCCACGACGTCCGAGATGAGCGCTGCGATCTGCGCCCCCTGCGTCGCCCCGAGCCGCCGCACGACAACGGCGGGGAGCTGGCGCGCCGAGACGAGCCCCATCTCACAGGCGTCGCTCCAGTCGTGGCAGACGTACGCGATGCGGTCCGCGAGCGACACGACCGCCCCCTCCGCGCTGAGCGGACTCGGCCGCGACCACGAGTGGTTCCGCACGCCGTCGAGCGTCTCTTCGCACAGCTTGAGCGCCGCGAGCACCTCGGCGCCTGCGACCGCGTGGTCGTACCCCGACGGCACGATCGAGTCGAGGACCGCCTCTCCGGCGTGCCCGAGCGGCGTGTGGCCGACGTCGTGGCCGAGCGCGATCGCCTCGGCGAGCGGCTCCGAGAGGCCGAGCGCGACTGCGATGGATCGCGCGATCTGGGCGACCTCGAGCGAGTGGGTCAGCCTGGTCCGGACGTGGTCGGGCGGCGAGGCGACGACCTGGGTCTTGCCCGCGAGGCGGCGGAACGGCTTGGAGTGCAAGATCCTGTCCCGGTCCCGCTCGAAGCAGCTGCGCAGCGGGTCCGGCGCCTCGCCGGCCATGCGCCGCCCGGCCCCCAGTCCTCGACAGGCGCTCGGGCTCAGACGACGCTCTCCGCGTTCGCGTGCCGCCCTGTCCGAGAGGACCGGCTCGACGCGCACCGCCACGTCCGCGTGCGGGACGCGCACGCCGTCGACCGACATGCCCGGACGCTCGAGCCATGCGTCGAGCGCTGCCTCGCAGGTCCCGCCGTCGTGCGTGACGATCGCTTCGTGCGTGGTGCTCACATCACGCAAGTCGTCCCCTGCGCAGGCGACGCTGCGCGCCCCCGCCTCACGCGCCGACGAAACCCGTCTCGAACGCTGCGCAAATGGCCGTCTCGCCCGTCGTGCGCAGCGCCGCCTCGACGAGGCGGAGCGCCTCTGCCGGCGTGACGAGCGCCACCGCCTGGCAGCGCTCGGGCCCAGCTGGGTGGGCGTCGAGCACCTGGCGCTCCGTGCGGCTCCCACTTTCGTCCGCCCACCGCCCGTCGGCCAGGACGACGCCCATGTGCAGGATCTCGGCGGCGAGCCCGCGCTGGCGCATCGGGAAGCGCGCCACGGCCGAGACGACCCCGACCTTGAGCCCGCCGGCCTCAGCGGCGTCGACGACGACGGCCCACGAGGAAGCGAGCGTCCCGCGCTCGGGATGAGCCGCTTCCCCCTCGACCGATGCCGTGCATACGCTCATGCCCGCCTCCTCTAGAGAGCATGTGGTGGACACCGTGACCGAACGCCTTGATGGTCGGCGTCCCGACGAAGGGGTCAAGGAGCGCCGGGAAATGCCCCAGCCCACGACCGAGGTACACCAGCGATCCGAGGTCACTGCCACCACGATGGGCCACCCCGCCGGCGCCAGACCACCCAGCTACACTCACCGTGGTCGGCAATCCTCACGCGCCAGCGGACTCGAACGACGGGCCGGTGGGGATCCGGCCAAGGAGAAGTGCATGAGCATGGACGCAGCAATCTGGACGCTGGTCGGGGCGATCATCGTCATCAGCGGCACCGCGATGAGCCTCGCCTGGCAGACGACGACCCGGCTCGGCGCCCGCATCGACGCGCAGGGCCAGTACCTCGGCGCCCGCATCGACGCGCAGACGGCCGAGCTGCGAGCGGAGATCCGCTCCCAGACGGCGCGGATCGACGCGCAGACGGCGCGGATCGACGCGCAGACGAAGCGGATCGACCACCTGGCCGACGAGGTCGCCGGCGTGAAGGTCGCCGTCGGCAACCTCGACACCCGGCTCTCACACGTAGAGCACGCTGCCTGAGCCGCCACCTGCGGCTCGAGGAACCCCGTGGGACCTCCTTGGAGGTCCCACGTTCGCGTCCGAGTCATCCGCGCTGCCGGTGCGCCCTGCGAGCGACGCCGCGCCGACGTCACGCGGTCTCGTCGTCGGTGTCTGTGTCCTCGTCCCATGCGATGTCGAGCTCGTCGAGGAGCGCCGAGTCCCCTCGAATCTCGTAGATCTCGTGGGAGAAGCGCCCCTCGGATCCCCCGCCCTCGCCCATGAACGCCATGCCCGGCTCGACGAAGACGAGCCGGAATACGAGGTTCGGGTACTGCTCGACCACCACCGCCAGCCATTCGAGCGGCGGCGACCAGGCGGTGAAGAAGTTGTACACCGCCTCACAGCGGTCCCGCTCGGCGTCCTCGGAGACGACGAGGTCGGTCTCGTCGTCGACATCCCACTTCGTCCCCCAGTGAGCGACGCGCCATGTGAGCAACCTGCCCTCCAGGCCCTCGGGCTCCGGCACGGCCTTTGCGAAGCTGAGCGACGCCGCGTCGTCGCGCTGCGCCTCGACGAAGCGCCGGACGCCGGCGAGCGGTCCGGAGACCTCCAGCTTGTTCGTGCACCAGTTCGGCATACCAATCACGCTCTGCGGGCGGACCCGACGCTCGGCTCTCGCCTGCCACCACGGACTGCCCGCAAGGACGCCACGACCCGTGCGACGAGACGAGGACGACGCGCGGGCTCGTGCTCGGCACCCGCCCAGGTCCCGGCCCGCTACGGCGCGACGATCACCTGCGCCGCCCCCCGAACCACCCGACGGGTCGGCGCCGCGGCCGCCCAGCTGCGCACGCGTCCCGGCTACTACCGCCACGACGTCACGCCCGGTGC
>JAJYMD010000486.1 GCA_021787255.1 Actinomycetes bacterium
TGGGGCCCCCGGGGCGGCGCCCGCCGCGGCGCCCCGGGCGGAAGGGCTGGTCGTCGTGCGCACCTTCTCCAAGAACTGGGCGATGGCGGGTGCCCGCCTCGGGTACCTCGTCGCCGACGCCGAGGTGGTGGCCGGGTGCCGCGCGGCCTCGCTGCCGTACCACCTGTCGGCGCAGACGCAGCTCGCCGGCGTGCTGGCGCTGCGCTACCGAGACGAGATGGCCGAGCGGGTCGGGAAGGTCGCCGAGGCGCGAGCCCAGCTCGCGCACGGCCTCGCGCAGCTCGACGTCGAGACCTGGCCGTCCGACGCGAACTTCCTCCTGTTCAGGCCGAGAGGCAAGGACGCGCGAGCGGTGTGGTCGGCGCTCTTCGCCGAGGGCGTGCTCGTGCGGGACTTCTCTTCGCGCGAGGGGCTCGAAGGGTGCCTGCGCGTGACGGTGGGCACGCCGAAGGAGAACGAGCGCTTCCTCGAAGCGCTCGCAGGAGCGCTGCGGTGAGCGGGATGTCGCCCTCGCCGCGCAGCGGTCGGCACGCAGAGCGACGTCGCGCGACGAAAGAGACGCTCGTCGAGGTCGCGCTGTTCGTCGACGGGGCGGGTCGGGCGGACGCGACGACCGGGCTCCCGTTCTTCGACCACATGCTGTCCCAGCTCGCCAAGCACGCCGGCTTCGACCTCACGGTGCGCGCGGAGGGCGACCTCCAGGTCGACGCGCACCACACCGTGGAGGACGTCGGCATCGTGATGGGTCAGAGCCTGGCGGAGGCGCTCGGCGACAGGACCGGGGTGCGCCGGTTCGCCTCGTGCCTGCTCCCCCTCGACGAGGCGCTCGTGGAGGTGGCGCTCGATCTCTCGGGGCGTGCGTACCTCGCCTACGACGTGCCCTTCGAGCCCTGTACGCCCGGGCTCGGGTCCCCGCCGTTCGATCCGCAGCTCGCGGAGGAGTTCTGGCGCGCGTGCACGACGTGGGCGGGGATCACCCTGCACGTCCGGCGCCGCGCCGGGCGCAACGCGCACCACGTGGTGGAGGCGGTGTTCAAGGCGGTGGCGCGCGCGCTGCGAGACGCGGTGCGGGTCGAGGGGACGGACGTGCCCTCGACCAAGGGCGTTCTCTGAGGCTCGGGGTGCGAGCGGCTGGCGGGACGATCGCCGTCCTCGACTACGGGATCGGCAACCTCCGGTCGGCCGAGCGCGCGCTCGTCCATGTCGGCGCGGCGGCCCGCCTCGTCTCGGACCCTGCCGAGGTGGAGGGCGCGGCCGGCGTGGTGCTGCCAGGGGTCGGCGCGTTCGGGCCGTGCGCTCGCGCGCTCGATCGCAGCGGGCTCGGCGACGCGGCAAGGCGAGCGATCGACGCCGGGGTGCCGTTCCTGGGGATCTGCGTCGGCTTCCAGCTCCTCTACGACGGTTCGGAGGAGGCCCCCGGCCAGCGCGGGCTCGGCGTGCTGTCCGGCACGGTCCGGCGGCTGGCGTCCTCGGAGAAGGTGCCCCAGATGCAGTGGAACTCGCTCGCTCGGGTCCGGCCCTCCAAGCTCCTCGCAGGGCTCGGCGAGGAGCCGTGGGTGTACTTCGTCCACTCCTACGCGCCCGAGGTCGGCGCCGAGACCGTGGCCACCTGCGACTACGGCGGGACGCTCGCGGCCGCGGCGGAGACGGGCGCGGTGTGGGGGACGCAGTTCCACCCCGAGAAGTCGGGCGCCGTCGGTCTCGCGATCCTCGCCAACTTCGTCGAGCGCGTCGCGTCGTGATGGAGCTGTTCGCCGCGGTCGACGTCCTGGACGGCCGGGCGGTCCGGCTCGTGAAGGGCGAGTTCGGGGCGTCGCGCAGCTTCGGCGACCCGCTCGAGGTGGCCTCCCGCCTCCTCGGCGCGGGGACGCCGTGGCTGCACGTGGTCGACCTCGACGCCGCTCGCACCGGCGAGCCGGTCAACCGTGCGGTCGTGCTCTCGCTCGCGCATCTCGCACACCGGGCCGGGGCGCGCGTGCAGGCCGGCGGCGGCCTGCGAGACACCGGCGGTGTCGACGCCCTCCTGGCCGAGGGGGTCGACCGGGTCGTGCTCGGCACCGCGGCGATCGAGCATCCCGAGCTCGCCGCGCGCCTCGCCGCGCGCCACCCGGGCCGCGTCGCCGTCGGGCTGGACTACCGCCGCGCCCCAAGCGGCGCGCTCGAGCTGTCGCTGCGGGGCTGGACCGAGCGCGCGACGGCCGGGCCCGCGGAGCTGCTCGCGGCGTGGGCGGACGCGCCGCTCGGAGCCGTGGTGGTCACGGCGATCGAGCGCGACGGGACGCGTGCGGGCCCGGACACCGAAGGGCTCTCCGAGGTGCTCGACTCGACGGACTTCGACGTGGTCGCGTCCGGCGGGGTGGGGAGCGCAGCGGACCTGTCCGAGCTCGCCGGCCTGCGCTCTCCGGGGCGGCGGCGAGCGCTCGCCGGCGTGGTCGTCGGCCGCGCGCTCGTCGACGGGTCCATCGACGTCGAGGAGGCGATCGCGTCGTGCGCAGCGTCCGGGTGATCCCCTGTCTCGACGTGGCCGGCGGGCGCGTCGTGAAGGGCGTGCGCTTCGTGGACCTGGTCGACGCCGGCGACCCCGTCGAGCTCGCCTCCCGCTACGACGAGGAGGGCGCCGACGAGCTCACCTTCCTCGACATCACCGCCTCGTCGGAAGGTCGCGACACGATGGTCTCGGTGGTCGCGCGCACCGCCGAGCAGGTCTTCATCCCCTTCACGGTCGGCGGCGGGGTCCGAGGACGTGACGACGCCCGCCGCCTGCTCCGGTCGGGCGCGGACAAGGTGGCCGTGAACACCGCCGCGCTCGAGCGTCCGGAGCTCGTGCGCGAGCTGGCAGGGGAGTTCGGCGCGCAGTGCGTCGTCGTGGCCCTCGACGCCCGCCGAAAGGCCGGCGTGCAGCATGCCTGGGAGGTCTGCACCCACGGCGGCCGCCGTCCGACCGGGACCGATGCGCTGGCATGGGCGGAGCAGGCCGCTGCGCTCGGGGCGGGCGAGATCCTCCTCACCTCGATGGACCGGGACGGCACCCGTGACGGCTACGACCTCGAGCTCACGCGTCGCGTGGTCGATGCCGTCGGGGTGCCGGTGGTCGCGTCGGGAGGGGTCGGGAGGCTCGAGCACCTCGTGGAGGGCGCGCGGGCCGGCGCGGACGGGCTGCTCGCCGCGTCGATC
>JAJYMD010000109.1 GCA_021787255.1 Actinomycetes bacterium
CCGGCGATCGCCGGACTGACGGTCGCCTTCGCTGTGGGCCAGTGCCTTGGGCCCGTGCTCGCCGGTGTGCTCTCTGACGGGCCCGCGGGCTTGAGCGTCGGGCTCGCCCTGTCGGTCGGGGTGCTCCTTGCCGGGGCGGTTGCCGCCCTCACCCAGCAGCACTGCGAGGCGCCGGGTCACTTCGTAGCTGGCGCAGCGGACCCACCCACGGCGATCTGAGCAGAGGGGCGCCGTGGCGTCTCGACAACGCTGCCCCGGGCAGGTCTTCGAGCTCGGGCCGCATATCGTGAGCGCCGAAGAGGTCGCCGGCTTCGTCACTGAGTGAGCCGGCCCTCGGTGTTCCCAGATCGACTTCATTCTGCGTCGTCTGCCAGCGCCAGCGGTATTGTGCGCTCACGCGATGAAGCCCGCGTGGTGCGGGGGCCCCTCCTCCCTGCTGATGGCTTCTACCCGAGGACCGGATCGTCACCCGAGAGGTAGAAGCGCGTTGGGAGCCGTGAACGCAGACCGCGGACGTCGATCGGCGGCGCTCCGCTTCGTCGTGGTCGTCGGCGTCATGAGCTTCTTCGCCGACTTCACCTACGAAGGCTCGCGGAGCATGGTCGGCCAGTACATGGGAATGCTCGGCGCGGGTGCGCTGGCGATCAGCATGGTGAGCGGGTTCGGCACACTGCTGGGGTACGGGCTGCGCCTGCTCTCCGGGCCCGGTGCAGACAGGACCGGAAAGTACTGGCCGATCACGATCGCCGGCTACGTGCTGCAGATGTCCGTCGTGCCGTTGCTCGCGCTCGCCGGGAGCTGGGAGGTCGCGGCGGTGCTCATCGTCGCCGAGCGAGTGGGCAAGGCCATCCGGAACCCACCCCGGGACGCCATGTTGTCGCACGCCGCAGAGGAGATCGGCTACGGCTGGGCGTTCGGGCTGCACGAGGCGCTCGACCAGTTCGGCGCGACGTTCGGCCCACTGTTCGTCGCGCTCATGCTGCTCGTCTTCCACCACGACTACAAGGTGGCGTTCGCGCTCCTCGCGGTTCCCGCGGTGATCGAGCTCAGCTTGCTCGCGGTCGCCAGGCTCTCCTATCCGAACCCCTCAGAGCTTTCTGCCGGCAAGGCGAAGCTCACGACCACGGACAGGATGCCGAGGGCCTTCTGGGTGTACCTCGGCGCGGCGGCGCTCGTCGGAGCGGGGTTCGCGGACTTTCCCTTGATCGCCTACCACTTCGAACGCTCCCGGATCGTGTCGACGGAGCTCGTCCCTGTGTTCTACGCGGTGGCGATGGCAGTCGGCGGCGCTGGCTCGCTCGTCTTCGGGAGGCTGTTCGACCGGTTCGGGATGAAGCTGCTCGTGCCCCTCACGCTCCTCTCCGCCGTCTACGCGCCACTTGTCTTCTTGGGCGGATTCTGGGCAGGCTTGGCGGGGGTCGTCCTCTGGGGGGTGGGCACCGGTGTGCAGGAGTCGATCATCCCAGCCGCCGTTGCAAGGATGGTGAGCAGGGACCGGCGAGCGTCGGCGTTCGGGATCTTCACCGGCGGCTACGGCGTCGCATGGTTCGCCGGTAGCACCGTGATCGGCGTGTTGTTCGGGGTCTCGCTTCCGGTGGTGGTCGTCTTTGCGATGGTGAGCGAGGTCGCAGCACTCCCGTTCTTCGTGGCCGCCGCCCGGCGTGTTCGCGTGGTTGGCGATCCGGCGTGAGCGCGGCCGGCGAGCGTCCGCCTGGTGGGAATCCGTCGCTGCACGTGACGGCTCCGGAGGTCGGCTTCGTCGGGACCACCGCCGGCATGACCGGCGCACAGCTGAGGAGCGTCCAGATCGTCCTGATGGAGTACGGCCCCGTCGAAGTCCACCTCGCCGGCCGGCCTGGAGCCGACGAGGAGGTCTCCGAGATCGCCGACCGTCTCCGATTGTGGCGGATGGTGCATCCAGGCATCGTGCCTGGACAGGGCCTGGCCTGCGTGGGGGACGTGCAGTATCGGGCGAAGCCCGACGACGAACGCTTCTCGGACATCGTGGGGGCGGTGGGCATGCTCGTTGCCGCTCCACGCGATACACACCCGACCGAAGGCTGCCGGACGTGGTGGACGACGGCCCGTGCGCGCGAAGCTGGCATACCTGTGGTGCTCGTCCGGCCCGACGGCTCTACGTGGAGGTGGGAGCGCCAGAAGAGAGGCTGACGCGCCGGTGCGCAGCGAACCGCCCGAGCTGTGGGACCTCGACCTCTGCACCTCGGCCGGGTCACGACCAAGATGGCCATTGAACTGCTCGGAGGTGTTGTGGTGCTCACCGTAGACAAGCTGCACGCCGTGGAGATCTTGGACTCGCGAGGGCGTCCGACCCTTTCGGTCACGCTTGCGACCGGCGACGGGGTGCGCGTGCGGGCGGGGGTGCCGGCGGGGGCATCCACGGGATCACGCGAGGCGGCTGAACGACGAGACGGCGACCCCATGCGGTTCTCGGGACAAGGTGTCCTCGGCGCGGTCGGTTCGGTGAACGGGGAGATCTCCGACGCCCTGGCCGGGCGGACGTTCGCGAGCCTGGCCGACCTGGACGCGGCGCTCGTCGAGCTCGACGGTACCGAGAACAAGTCCCGGTTGGGGGCGAACGCGATCGTGGGCGTGTCCATGGCCGCCGCCCGCGCGTTCGCCGCCTCCACCGGGGTGTCGCTGTGGCGAACGTTCACCGGGCTGCTCGGCTCGCCGCGACTGCCCGTTCCCCACTTCAACGTGGTGAACGGCGGCGTGCACGCGCCCAACGAGCTCGACTTCCAGGAGTTCATGCTCGCCCCGCTCGGCGCTCCGAGCGTGGCCGAGGCGGTGCGGGCGGGGGCAGAGGTCTACGGCGCATTGCGGAAGCTCCTGCTCGGCCGGGGCTTCTCGGTCGGCCTCGGCGACGAGGGTGGCTTCGCCCCGGACATCGCCCGCCCCGAGGAGGTGCTCACGCTGCTCGTGGAGGCCATCACGACCGCCGGGTACCGTGCTGGGCGCGACGGCGTGGCGATCGCCATGGACCCGGCTTCGAGCGAGTTCTTTCGAGATGGTGCGTACCACGTGGCCGGCGAGGCCCTCACGAGTGACGGGATGATCGACCGCTACGAGGAGATGGTGGAACGCTTCCCTGTCTGGTTGCTCGAGGACGGCCTCGCCGAATCGGACTGGGCAGGCTGGGAGCGGC
>JAJYMD010000080.1 GCA_021787255.1 Actinomycetes bacterium
ACCAGCTTCCCGTCGACCATCACGCTGCAGGCGCCGCAGTTGCCCGTGTCGCATCCGATGTGGGTCCCGGTCAGCCCGAGTGTGTCGCGCAGGAAGTGCACGAGCAGCCGGCGGGCGAGCACCACACGGCTCACCCGCTCGCCGTTGACGGTGAGCGTCACCGAATGACTGGTCCCTCGCTCGCTCATCCTCTGCCTCCCTGGTCTCCCTCCGAGGAGCGGCCCGCCTCGTCGATCGCCTGCATCACCGCTCGGTACGCCACTACCTTCGCCATCTTCCTGCGGTACTCCGGCGTCGCGTGGATGTCCGACACCGGGTCGAGACCGTCGGCCGCGGCCGCTACCGCGGCACGCACCGCACCGGCCTCGGGCGTCACCCCGGCCAACGCGGCTTCGACCACCGCGTCTCGCACCGGGACGTTCACCACGTGGGCCAGCACCACCCGGGCCTCTCGGACGGTGCCCTCGAGGCGGACCCACGCCGACGCGCGCACCACCGCCTTCGCGTCGGCGGCCACCGAGAGCGAGGCGTACCCTGCCCCCTCTCCGGGGCCCATCGGCGGCACCTCCACCGCGACCAGCAGCTCGCCCGGCACGAGCGCGGTCGCGAAGTAGCCCTTGAAGAACTCGCCCGCGGGCACCTCACGCCGCCCGTGCCGGGACTGCAGCTGCATGGTCGCCCCGAGCGCGACGAGGAGAGGCGGCAGGTTGTTGGTCGGGTCGCTCAGGCAGCAGTTGCCGCCGATCGTCCCCTTGTTCCGGATCTGCTGGTCCTCGATGTGGGCGGCGACGTCCGCGAGGACCCCGTGGCGGGCACGCACGTCGTCCGAGCGGTCGAGCTCGTCGTAGGTGACGCACGCACCGATGGCGAGGGACCCGCCAGGGCGGGGCTCGATGCGCCGGAGCTCGGCGAGCCTGGAGATGTCGACGAGCACGTCGACCGACGCCACGCGGTTCTTCAGGACGTTGACGAGGCTCTGCCCCCCTGCCAGCGGCGCAGCACCCTCCTCCTCGGAAAGGAGGGTCAGCGCCTCGGCGACCGACTCCGGCCGCACGTACTCGACCTGCTCGAGCAGCATTGCCCAGTACCTCCGATCACACGGCCCGACGGGACCACCGTACCCGCCCGCCCCGCGCGGCCGCGGCGGTCGCTCGGACGTGCCGGCAATGGTCCATCTCCGGCGAGCGTATGCTCCGGTTTGATCAACTGTCAACTTGGAAACGGGGCGATCCGAGCGCCCCAGGCCGGGCGGCGATCGCGCCCCCCGACCGGGCCGGCGAACCGCCGATCGCGCCTCAGGCCGGGCCGGCGAACCGCCGATCGCGCCTCAGGCCGGGTGGTAGGAGTCCTCGAGCGCGCGCATGAGGCGCCACATCGCCAGGTGCAGCGGCACGGGGACCGCGCGCGCGAGCCCCTCCCGCACGAGGGCCCCGGTGATGAAGTCCACCTCCGTGGCGCGGCCGGCGAGCACGTCCTCGAGCATCGAGGGCAGGTGGCGGTAGCGGCCCTTGGCGGACTCGCCGCGGCGGATCGCCTCGAGGTTCATCTCCCAGGGGTCCTCGTGCAGCGCGATGCCCGCCTCCTCGGCGACCGCCCGCCCTTCCTCGACGAGCTGGCGGGCGAGGTGGCCGAGATCGGTGATGTTCCTCTCGGCACCGAAGTGGCCGTCGTGCGGGAGGCGCGTCAGCGCGCTCAGACTGTTCACGGTCGCGTTGAAGATCAGCTTCGACCACATCGCCGGGCGCACGTCGTCGAAGGCCTCGGCCCGCAGGCCCCCCCGGCGCAGCAGAGCCGCGACGCCGGCCGCCACACCGGGAGCGGGAGGGCGCAGGTCGGAGGGGCCAAGCCAGGTGGGCGCGTCCAGCTCGTACTCGACCTCGGTGTCGCCGTGTCGCGTCCCGCTCATGAAGGTGACCGAGGCGAGCAGCGGCCAGGGGCCGACGTGCGAGACGATCTCGTCGGCACCGAGCCCGTTCTGGCACGTCATCACGACCGCGCCCGGGGAACGCCCCGCGAGGCGCGCCACGGCGGCCGCGAGCTCGTTGGCCTTGGTGGCGACGATGGCCAGCGCGAACTCCGGCAGCGCGTCGGGATCGCTCGTCGCGCTGAGCCGGGCGTGCAGTGTGGACTTCCCCGTCACCGTAAGGCCATCGGCCTCGAGCGCCGCGGCGTGCTCGGGACGTCGAGCCAGGACCCACACCTCCGCCTCGCTCGCCAGGTGCGCGGCGAACAGGCTGCCGATGGTGCCGGCACCCACCACGACTACGCGACCGTCGACGGGCCCGGCGCTCACCGGGCGGGAACCTGCGCCCGCCCGTCAGCGCCCAATGGAGTGAACGGCGGGGCGCCGCCCAGCTTCACCGCGAGGGAGTTCGCGGTCGTCACGAGATGGTCGTACAGCTCGGCTGCGGCGCGCTCGGGCTCGTGCTGGACGCAGAGCCGCACCAGGACCTCGTGCGGCCTCACGTGGTGCTGGCTCCCCGTGATCGGCTGCATCGCCAGCCGGTAGCGCTCGCTCGACTCCCACAGCGGGCGGATCAGCCGGAGCAGCCATGCCGACCCCGCCGCACGGTAGAGCGTCATGTGCAGCTCGCTGTGTGCCCGCCACGCCCCGACCGAGCCTGGCGGCTCGGCCCGCATCGACGCGAGCGTCGCACGCGCCCGCTCCTCGTCGGCTGCGTCGAAGGTGCGGGCGGCCCGCGAGATGGCGAGCGGCTCCAGGGCGAGGCGCGCCTCGTAGATCTCGGTGAGGTCGCCGATCGACAGCTCGGTGATGCGGGCGCCCTTGTGCGGGACGTTCTCGACGAGCCCGAGCGCGTCGAGGCGGCGGACCGCCTCGCGCACGGGCATCGGGCTCATCCCGAGCGCGCCGGCCAGGTCCTCGATCGGGATCCGCTCGCCCGGCTGGAGCCTGCCGGTGAGGATCGCCTCGTGCAGCGAGATGAACGCCTTCTCGGCGAGGGTCCGGTGGTCCGGGGCGCCGGCGCGGTCGCCCAGCCCGACCCACTCGTCCCTGGCGTGCAGCCTGGCCCCTCCCGCCCGACGCGGCGGCGTCACCGACCCTCGACCTCCGAGCACCGCGATCCCATCACTGATCAATGTTCGCACATCGGGGACTTCCAAGTCGCGGAGGGTCTCCATGCGCTGCCGGAGAGGGTGC
>JAJYMD010000127.1 GCA_021787255.1 Actinomycetes bacterium
TCCGATGTCCGCGCCGTCGACCGTGTCGAGGAGGCCGGTGCGGAACACCTTCGCGGCCAACGCGAGCGACGCCTCCGCCGAGCCGAGGTTCACCGTCGGGAGCACCACCAGGTCCCAGAGCCGTTCGATCGCGCGGGGCGACTGCCCGTGGCGGGCCAGCCACGCTCCGAAGGTCTGCCGGTCGAGCGCGGGGTCGTCGAGGGCGAGCGCGCGCAGCGCGAGGACCGGCCGCAGGAGCCGCGCGCGCTCTGCGAGCGAGAGGTGGCGGTAGGCGAGGAGCGACGACGCGAGGTGGAACGGGGAGGGGAGCGGCGCCGGGCTGCGCGCGATCCGGGCGCGCCGTCCGCCCGGCGCGAGGACCGGGACCTCGAGGGTGCGCTGGAGGCGGACCTTGTCCGCCGCGCCGATGCGGTCGAGGAAGGCTCGGTACGCCGTGCAGCAGCGCAGGAACACGTGCTGGCCGTTGTCGAACACGAGGCCGTTGCGCTCGAACGACCAGGTGAGCCCGCCGAGATGCCGGCGCTTTTCGACGAGCGTGACCTGCGCGCCGGCGTCCGACGCGACGAGGGCCGCAGCCATGCCCGCGAGCCCGCCCCCGACGACGACCACGCGAGCACCCGGCGCGGGTGCAACGGCGCTCACGAGATGCCCTCGGCACGGGCGAGCGGACCGGACGCGTTGGCGGCGACGAGGCACGACATCGCGACCCAGAGCTTCTCGGAGGACGGCACCGACACGCGCTCGCGGGTGACCGCCATCGGGTCGCGGGCGATCCTCCGCAGGAGCCGGTGGTAGATGCCCGCCATCGCCCCCACGCAGGCTTGGCTGCGCCGGTCGAGCATGGGAAGGAGCGCAAGCCCCCGCGCGAACCACTCCTCGGCGCGCGTGCACTCGAACGCGACGAGGCGCCCGAGCGCCCGGTCGTCGGAGAGGTCGGGCGGGCAGCCGCACGCGGCCGCGTCGGCGGCGGGCAGGTAGACGCGCCCTCGCCGCCCGTCCTCCTTCACGTCGCGCAGGATGTTCGTGAGCTGCAGCGCGACGCCGAGGTCGTCCGCGAGCCCGTTCGCCTCGGGCTCGTGCGCCTCGCCGAACACGGCGAGCGACAGCCTGCCGATGGACCCAGCGACGCGCCGGCAGTAGACGACGAGATGGTCGATCGTGGGGTAGGTGGTCCCCACGACGTCCATCTCGCAGCCGTCGAGGAGCGCGCCGAAGGCGTCCATCGGGAGGTCGTAGCGGGACCGCGCGTCCGCCACCGCGACCAGCACCGGGTCGCGGGCCGCCCCGTCGGCCACCTGCTCGACGGCTCCGTCGACCGCCTCCAGCTGCTCGCGCACCTCGGCGAGCGCTTCGAGCTTGCGCTCTGGCGGTTCGTCTCCGTCGCCGATGTCGTCGATGCGCCGGGCGAGCGCGTACACCGCGGAGAGCGCGCGCCGCTCTGGGGGGCGCAGGAGCCGGATCCCGTACGCGAAGTTCTTCGCCTCGCGCCGCGTGATGGCCTCGCACTCCCGGTAGGCGCGCTCGACGGCCGCCTGCGGCGTCACGGCCGGGCTCCTGTCGGGGCCGGGATCCGGTCGGGGCCGGCTCCGGTCAGGGCCGGCGAGGGACCGGGGGTCCGGGAGCCGAGCGGGGCGAGCAGCACGAGGGCGAGGCGGGCAGCGAACCGCCCCGGCCGGGGTCGGCACCGGTGGGCGAGCACGTCGAAGCCGGCCGCCTCGATCGCGTCGAGGGCGGCCATGCCGCCCGCGGTGAACGAGGCGACGGCGACGCGCGGCCGGAGGGGGAGGCTCGCGGCGAGCGGCGCGCCGGAGAAGAGCAGCCGCCTGGCTCGCTCCGAGTTGAGCGCGACGACACGGCGCAGCGCGGACCCGGCATGGTGGGCAGAGAGGGCCGACTCGTCGCATCCCTCGGCGGCCAGGTCGGCGAGCGGGAGGTAGATCCGACCCTGCGCGAGGTCCTCGGCGACGTCCTGGAGGTGCTCGACCACCTGGAGCCCGGTGCAGACGTCGTCGGACAGCGCGAGGCGCTCGGGCGTGGCGGCCCCGAAGATCTCGAGCACGAGCCGCCCGACCGGGTTCGCGGAGAGGCGGCAGTAGCCGACCAGGTCCTCGAACGTCTCGTAGCGCTGGACGGTCTGATCGCGGCGGTTTGCCTCGATCAGGTCCCGGAACGGCTGCAGAGGCAGGCGGCGGGCGGCGACGGTGGCGGCGACCCGCTGCACGACGGGATGGGTGGCCTCGCCACGTGCCGCGCGCTCGAGCTCGTCTTCGAGCCATCCGAGGTGCGCGAGGCGATCGCCCCCGGACTCGTCGCCGACGTCGTCGGTGAGGCGGGCGAAGCCGTAGACGGCCATGAGGTCCGCACGCACGGAAGCGGGCAGGAGCCACGACGCGACCGGGAAATTCTCGCTGGCCGCCTGGGGATAGACCGACTGCGCGTCTGGCACGTCCGCGTATTTCGGTGATCCTGTCCTGATGGAGACCACCGCATGCTCCTTGTCGGGGGGAGAGGTCGGGGATGCTCCACTTGATATACGTGCAGAGCGGAGCCGGGTCAAGCGCACGATACAGCGTTGGTGGCCAGCTCGTGGCGAACGCGGCCGGCGATCCGCACCGATCGAACGCTCGTATGCGCGTACGCGCGGACGTTGCGTCCGGGTTGCTCCCTGTCGGGAGCCATCCGGATCGGGGTCAAAACAAACGATCGTCAGGCTGGCGAATTCGCCGTTATGCCGTGGCTTCGGCCCGGGCGATCCGCCTGCGTCGCACGCGCGGGCGCGTGCCCCGGGCCCAGAGGAGGGAGCTGTGGCGGGTAGCATGCCGCGCGCGGGTGCCCCCCACGACGGGCATTGTTGGGAGGCAGACGACCATGGTGCAGCGACCCATCGTCAGCGGTGAGAGGGTCTCTGTCGATCGCGAGGAGCTCGGCATGGACACCTTGCGCGGCGATCCTGGAGAGGGTGCCCCGGGAGCGGGTGATCCTGGAGCGGGCGCCCCGGGAGCGGACGATCCTGGAGCGGGCGATCCTGGAGCGGGCGCCTCGGGAGCGGGCGCCTCGGGAGCGGGCGATCCTGGAGAGGGTGCCCCGGGAGCGGGCGATCCTGGAGCGGGCGCCTCGGGAGCGCAGTGCCAGGGTTCCGCCGGGGACGGTCG
>JAJYMD010000284.1 GCA_021787255.1 Actinomycetes bacterium
TCTGGGCATCCCGGCCGGGCGCATCGTGCTCGATGCCGGGCTCGACCTCGGGAAGACGGCCGAGCAGTCGCTCACCTTGCTGCGTGCCTCCGACGCGCTCGCCCGGCTGGGTCATCCGCTGCTGCTGTCCGCGTCCAACAAGACGTTCCTCGGGTCGCTGTTCGGGCTCGACCTGCAGGATCGCCGTGAGGCGTCGCTGGCGGCCGCGGCGCTCGGCATCGCTCGGGGATGCCGCGTGGTGCGGGTGCACGACGTCGCGGGCACCTGTCGGGTGCGCGACGCCATGGAGGCGGTGCTCCGGGAGGTGCCCCCGACGTCACGGCGCCGGAGTGACCGTGCCGACGTGACGGCGCCGGAGTGACGGTGCCGACGTGACGGTGGCTCACCCGGAGGGCGCGCCGGTGTACCTGGTGCGCGGGGACGATCCCGCGCTGGTCGCCCGAGCGGTGCGGACGCTGGTCGACCGGCTGCGAGGGGATCGAGACCCCTCCCTCGTCGTCGAAGAGCACGGTGCGGGGGACGACGTCGATGTCGGTGCCGTCGTCGACGGCTGCACGACGCCGCCGTTCCTCGTCGACCGCCGGGTCATCGTCGTGCGGGACGCGGGCCGCCTCACCGCCGCGGAGGCGTCGCGGCTCCACGAGACGCTGCGCGATCCGCTGCCCTCCGTCCACCTGGTGCTCGTCGGCGGCGGCGGCGCGTTGGCCCGACCGCTCGCGAAGGTGGTCTCCGAGATCGGCGAGGTCGTCGACGCGTCGGCGGGGCGGGGACGCGAGCGGAGCCGCTGGCTCCAAGAGCAGGTGCGAGACGCCCGCCTGCGGCTCGACGCGGCTGGCATGCGCCGGCTCGAAGGGCACCTGGGCGAGGATCTCGGCCGGTTGGCCGGCCTGCTCGAGACGCTCGCCGCCGCGTACGGCGAGGGGGCGACCGTCTCGCCCGGCGATCTCGAGCCCTTCCTCGGCGAGGCGGGCGGTGTCCCGCCATGGGAGCTCACGGATGCCATCGACGCCGGCGACGCCCGCGGGGCGCTCGTCGCGCTGCGCCGGATGCTCACGGCCGGCGGGCGCCCCCCGCCCGTCGTGCTCGCGACGTTGCACACGCACTTCTCGAACATGCTCCGCCTCGACGGTGCAGCCGTCCGCTCGGGGGAGGAGGCCGCGGCGCTCCTCGGCGCGCGCAGCGCGTTCGCCGCGCGCAAGTCGCTCGACCGGTGCCGCCAGCTCGGCGGGGAGCGGATCGGTCAGGCGATCCTGCTGCTCGCCGACGCCGACCTGGACACGAAGGGGAGATCTGCGCTGGCGCCGGAGGTGGTGCTCGAGGTGCTGGTGGCCAGGCTCGCCCGCCTCGGCCGGGCCCGCCCCGGTCCGAGGCAGCCGACCGCCGACGTCCGGACCTCGCGCCGCCGCTGAGCCTCCGTCAGGCCCCGAGCTTCGCGATGCGGCGCATGAGCCGCGACTTGCGGTTGGCGGCCTGGTTCTTGTGGATGATGCCCTTGGCTGCGGCCTTGTCGATCCGCTTCACCGCCGCCCGCAGGGCTTCGAGGCTGTTCTCGGCACCCGCCTCGGCGGCCGCGACGGCGGTCTTGGTCCGGGTGTGGATCTCCGAACGCACGGCCTTGTTGCGCAGGCGGCGGCGCTCGTTCTGCCGGTTGCGCTTGATCTGGCTCTTGATGTTGGCCACGGGAGGTCCTCGGGATCGATCGGGGGGCGGTCGAGCATCGTAGCAGGACGCCGGCCCGAGCGACCCGTCCCGTGGACCGCGGCGGACGGGTCTGCCGGTACGATCGTCGGACCGTGCCTCCTCCTGCAGCGCCCCCGCCGCCACCCGCCGCTCCGACACGCGGGATGCCGGTGCCCGGCGCCGTCCCCACCGAGCGCATCCGCAATTTCTCCATCATCAGCCACGTCGACCACGGCAAGTCGACGCTCTCCGACCGGATCCTCGAGATCACCGGCGCCGTGGACCCCCGGCTCATGCGCGAGCAGTACCTCGACTCGATGGACATCGAGCGGGAGCGCGGCATCACCATCAAGGCGCAGAACGTCCGGGTCGCCTACGGCGGCCACGTGCTCCACCTGATCGACACCCCCGGCCACGTGGACTTCGGCTACGAGGTGAGCCGCTCGCTCGCCGCCTGCGAGGGCGCCGTGCTGCTCGTCGACGCCTCCCAGGGCATCCAGGCGCAGACGCTCGCCAACTGCTACCAGGCCATCGAGCACGACCTCGAGATCGTCGCCGCCCTCAACAAGATCGACCTTCCGGCCGCGGACCCCGACCGCTGCGCCAAGGAGATCGAGCAGGTCCTCGGGCTCCCTGCGACACAGATCCTGCGCATCTCGGCGAAGACCGGGGAGGGCGTGCGCGAGCTGCTCGACGCCGTCGTGGAGAGGGTGCCTCCCCCCGCGGGGGACCGCGCCGCGCCGCTGCGGGGCCTCATCTTCGACTCCGCCTACGACCAGTACCGGGGGGTCGTCTCGTCGGTGCGCATCGTGGACGGGACGCTGCGCGCGGGGGCCAGGGTGCGGTTCATGCAGGCGGGCGCGGTCCACGACGTCGAAGAGGTCGGCGTGCGGACCCCCGAGCCGCAGCCGGCCCAGGCGCTCGGCCCCGGCGAGGTGGGCTACCTCATCGCCGGCGTGAAGGACGTGGGCGAGGCGCGCTCGGGCGAGACCGTCACCGACAGCGCCGCGCCTGCCGCCGCGCCGCTCGCCGGCTACCAGGATCCCAAGCCGATGGTGTTCTGCGGGCTCTACCCCATCGACGGCGACGAGCTGCCGGACCTGCGGGACGCCCTCGACAAGCTGAAGCTCAACGACGCCTCGTTCACCTACGAGCCGGAGTCCTCGCACGCGCTCGGCTTCGGCTTCCGGTGCGGCTTCCTCGGCCTCTTGCACATGGAGATCGTGCGAGAGCGCCTCGAGCGCGAGTTCGACCTGTCGCTCATCGCGACGGCGCCTTCGGTCGAGTACCGGGCGTACCTCACCGACGGCGGCGTCGTCACCGTCGACAACCCGACCGACCTGCCGGACCAGAGCCGCATCGCCCACGTCGACGAGCCGATCCTGACGGCGACGGTCATCACGCCCGCGGAGCACACGGGGACGGTGATGGACCTGTGCCAGAGCCGGCGCGGCGAGATGGTGCGCATG
>JAJYMD010000010.1 GCA_021787255.1 Actinomycetes bacterium
AGCACGGCTCGTCTCGCAGCGTCGCGACGCCGAGCGCGACCACGAACGCCTCGTCACCTTGCGCGGCGTCCTCCCGACGCTTCGCGATCGGACGAGGAAGATCGAGGAGCGTGCCGGCCTTCTCGACGAGGGTCCCGTCCCGCCAGCCTCCTGGGCCGAGCGCGTCCGGCAAGCACTTGAAGCCCGGGGCGAGCTGACCCGAGAGCGCTCCACCGCGGCCGACCAGCTCCACTCAGCCGAGGAGAGGCTCGGTGCGATCATCGTCGACGAGGCGCTGCTCGTCATCGCAGAGCGCGTCGACCTGCTCGCCGAGGGGATCGCCGCCTACGCAGAGGGCCGCTCGGACCGAGGCGGGCTGGACGAAGGTCGCCGCGATGCGGAGCGCGACGCGCTCGGCATCATCCGTGCACTGACCGATGGCACTCCTGGCGTCGCTGAGCTCGAGGAAGCTCGTGCGGTGCTCGCCGGCAAGGAGGCCTTCGCACCGGCCCGTGACGAGTGGACCGCAAAGGAAGCGGCGCTCGAGCGCGAACGGGAGGGGGTGCGAGGGTTTGAAGACGAGATCGCCGAGATCAAAGAAGCTCTCGCTCTACTTCCCGAAGGTGATGACCCCGGAGTGCTCCGGGCTGCCGTCGACGCCGCGCTGCGCCAAGGGGACCTCGACGGGACGCTCTCCTCGGCACGTTCCGCGCTCGGGAGCGTCCAGAGCGTCCGTCTCGAGGTGGCCGGTCGCCTCGGCCTCGCGGAGAACCAGATCACCGACGCTGTCGCACGCCCTTCCCCGAGCACCGAGGAGGTCGAGGAAATCCTCGCGACGCTTGAAGATGCCGCGACGAGCTCGCGGGCAGCAGAGGAGCGCGCGAGAGGCAACGCTCGGCGAGAGAGCGAACTCCAAGGCGAGCTCGAGGCCCTCGCGCTCGAGGTGGAGCTGCCGAGCGAGGAGGATCTCAGTAGTCGTCGACAGGTCCGCGACGAGACCTGGTCACTCGTGAAGGAGTCGTGGCTCGAACACCAGGCTGTCACTGGGGAAGGAACCGCTTACCCCGACGAGCGAGCGCTCGCGTCCTCCTACGAACAGGCAGGCACCGAAGCGGACAGCGTTGTCGACCGGCTCTGGCAGGAGGCAGACCGTACGGCGCGCCGCAACGGCCTCATGGCCGAGCTGGAGCGCGTCCGGGCCGAGCACACCGAGGCGCTCGGGGAGTCACGCCGCGCGGCCGAGGGGGCCAGCGCGGCCTACGCGACGTGGCGCTCAGGATGGCCGGCGCATCGTCTCCCCGATTCCCCGGGTGCCCTTCGGCAGTGGGCGGCTAACCTTGAGCGCCTCCGCTCGCTCCAAGGCGAGTGGAGGACAGCGCGCCTCGCGCATCGCGAGGCCTTCCGCAGCCTCCGGGCGCACCGAGGACGCCTCGCCGAGCTGCTCGCCAACTTCGGCGTCGAGGTAACCGCCGGCACGGATCTCGAACCCGTGCTCACCCAAGCGCAAGCTTTCCTTGTCGAGATGGAGCAGAGGCGCACCGAGCGCGCCGAGAAGGAGAAGCGACTTCGTACCATCGAGCGTGGCCTGCCCAAGAAGCGGGCTGCCTCCGAGGACGCCGTCGCGGCCGAGCAGGTGGCCGCCGCCGGTCTGACCACGCTGCTCGGCGCCTATGGGGCAGGGCTGGCTTCGCCACGCGACGCCGGAGGCGTTCTCGCTCGCCTCGACCAACTCGAGCGGCTGCTCGACATCCGCGACAACCGGCTGCAGCGGATCGCAGGCATCGACGAGCGATCTGACGCCTTCGAAGGCGAGCTCCGCGAACTGCTCACCAGCGCACCCGATATTGCCCCCGAACCAGCCGCCGAAGCCGCACGCGAGCTCGTCCGTCGGGTCCAGGCTGCCCGGGACTCTGCTGCCGCAAGGACCACCCTGGAAGCCAACCAGGCGAGCGCACAGGCTGCCCTCGATGACGCGGACGCGAAGCTCACGGGCCTTCGAGATGAGCTCGTGCTCCTCGCCGGCGAAGGCCGCATCGAAGACATCGAGAAACTCGGGACAACTGCGGATCGGGCGCTACGGATCGCTGCGCTCGACAAAGAGATCGACGAGTACGACACCCTACTCACGGGCCAGGGAGGTGGTCGCTCGATCGCCGAGCTCGAGGCAGACGGGCTCGGACGGGACCTCGCGGAACTCAACGCGGCGATCGAGGCGAGCAAGGATGCCCGTGCGGTCCTCTCGGAGCAGGAGCAGGAAGCAACCGAAACGGAGCGGGACCTTGCGCGACAGCTCGAGGCAATGGATGGTTCCGACGCCGCGGCATCCGAGGCTGCTCGCGCACAGTACGAGCTCGCCAGAGCGGTCGAGGCGGCCGAGCGCTACACCCGCGTCGTGCTCGCCCGGTTCATCGCCGACGAGGCGATCCGCCGTTACAGCGAAGCGCATCAGGACCCGCTCCTCGAGCGGGCGAGCCGCTACCTCCAGTTGCTGACCGAAGGAGGCTGCCGAGAGATCGGGGTCGGCGAAGACCCGAAGAAGGGTCTACGCCTCAGTGCGATCTATTCCGGGGGGGAGGAGCGGTCGGTTCCGCAGCTCTCCGACGGCACGCGGGACCAGCTCTACTTCGCGCTTCGGCTGGCTGCGATCGAAGAGGCGCTCGGCCGCAATGGTCCGATGCCGGTCGTTCTCGACGACGTCCTTGTCAACTTCGACGACAACCGCGCCCGGGCCGCCCTCCGCTGCCTCGCCGCGCTCGCTGAGTCGAGCCAGGTTCTGCTCTTCACTCACCACCGGCACGTCCTCTCGCTCGCCGAGGAGGTGCTCGCACCAGAGCAGCTCACCGTCCACGAGCTGGCCCCTGCCGCAGGTGGGTAAACCGGGGCAGGTGGTGCTCACGCGACGAGCATCAGCGTCACGAGGCAGCCGAGGAGCATGAACGGCCCGAGCGCGATTCGGCTCTTCCGCTGGGCGCGACCGCGGGCCAGGCGGCCGAGCAGGTAGAGCGCTGCGAGCAGGAAGGTGAAGGTGGTGCCCCACAGCACCACCTCCCACCCGTACCAGCCGAGGATCAGGCCGCAGACCGCCCCTGCCTTCGCGTCGCCGAAGCCGAGACCGCCGGTGACCAAGCCGAGCAGCACGTAGAAGGTGAACGTCGCCGCCCCGCCCACC
>JAJYMD010000081.1 GCA_021787255.1 Actinomycetes bacterium
GGCTCCGATCGTCGCCGAGCTCTTCGAAGGCCGCCGCCGCTTCGAGCGCGTCCGTTCGGCCCTGCTCGCGCGCGGTCAAGAACCAGCAGGCGATGGAGCGATGGAGAAGGCTGATCGCACGGCCGTGAAGGTCGCCCAGCGCGAGCTGCAAGGTCGCGGTCTGCCCCAGATCCCGGCATGCGTCCTCGTAGCGGCCCTGCTGGACGGCGACGAGCGCGAGGTTCGCAGAGACCAGCGCTGACTCACCGGGTGCATCCAGCTCGGCGAGCAGGCCAAGGGACTGAGAGAAGAGCGACGCTGCCGGACCCAGCTCCGCGGAGAAGAGCGCGACCAGCCCGAGGTGATTGAGCGCCCTCGCCCCGAGGTCGCGCCTCGCACTCTCGAGCGCAAGCGCACGGGCGGTGGCGAGCGATTCGCGAGCGGCCGGGTGGTCACCCTGGCGCCAGGCGAGCATCCCCAAACCGTCGAGCAGGTGAAAGCGTTCGGGCGCGTCTGCAGGGACGATCCTCAGGATCTCTTCCAGCCAGCGGCGCCCTTCGCTGAGCTGGTTGCGCAGCTCCCAGTAGCGCCACAGCTCCTTCGCCAGCCCCGCAGCAGTCAGATGGTCACGCGATGCGCACGCGATGCTCAGCGCCTCTCGGATGTTGCGCTGCTCGAGTGAGAGACGCTCGAGCCACTCCGCCTGGTGCGCACCGGTGACGAGCGCCTCTTCTGCGCCTCGGACCGCGTGAAGGCACCACTCGAGGTAGGCCCGCGTGAGGACGCCCAGCCGACCCTCGCGTCCGAGCTGTCGGACCACATGGCGGCGCACGAGCGGGCGCAGCGTGTAACGGCCGATCGCGCCCCGTCCTCCGACGACAGCGATCGACCGGTCGACCAGACCTGCGAGCCCGGCCACCACCTCGGTGAGCATCGGTGCGCTCCCGGTCCCAGCCACGACCCGGTGGAGCGTCGCGGCCTCGACCCCGCCGGCGAAGACCGCGAGGTGGTCGAGCAGCTGGCGTTCGGCGGGGTCGAGCAGCGCCGTGCTCCACATGATGAGCGCGTCGAGCGCACGTTGCGGGTCGGCGCGCGCCCGGTCGCCTGCGGCCGCATGCAGGCGTGCATGGAGCTCGTCGGCGAGCTTCTCGATCGGGCCCGATGCGGCGAGCGATCCGGCGATCTCGAGGGCGAGGGGGACGCCGGCGAGGTCCCTGCAGATCCGCGCGACCGCGTCCCACCCCGACGCGTCGAGCTCGAGATCCGGAACGGCGAGCTGTGCTCGCCGGGCGAGCAGCTGGGGCGCCTCGTAGGCGTGGATCAGCTCGGGGGAGCGCAGAGCGGCCGGCGGCACCGACAGGGCGCCCACGCGCAGCACCTGCTCATCGGGGACGCGGAGCGGCCGGCGGCTCGTCAAGAGGATCCGTACCCCGCGACACTCCTCGGCGATGGACCGGACCAGCGTGGCAGTGGCTCGGACTGCCTCGTCGACGCCATCGAGCACGAGGAGCAGCTCCCTCGAGGCAAGGGTCCGAGCGACATCGGGCAGGGAGGTGAAGAGGTCGTGCTCGCCGAGGGCCTCCGCCACGGCTGCGATCACCAAGGACGGATGTGCGATCCCTTCGAGCTCGACTACGACGGTGCCGTCGGCGAGCTCTCCAAGACGGGCGGCCGCCTCGAGCGCGAGGCGGGTCTTGCCGATGCCGTCCAGGCCGGCGAGCGTGACAGGGTGTCCCGTGGCCAGCGCGCTTGCCAGCTCCGCCAGCTCACGGCTGCGGCCCACGAGCACGAGCGGGCCGGCCACGCTCGGCCAGCGGCCCGAGCCACGTACGGGTTGTGCAATCGGCGACGCGCGTGCTGTGCCGTCTCCCCGAGCCCGGTGTGCGATCGTCGCTGCGTTGCCGCCGTACCCAGCGGAGCCGGGCATGCTCCTCCCTCCGCCCAGATCCCGCTTCACTGCTCGTCCTTTGCACTGCCGTCCCTGCGGGCCACACCGGGACAGGTCCGCAGCCGCCCCTACGGGTGCCGCTCCCCGCGGCGCAGCCACGAAACGATCCCAACAGTACAGCGTGCCTGGTCGCACGCCCCGCCTCGGGTCACGGTGTCTCTGTGCCCAGACCGCGCACGTGCCCCGGGCGGCGCCATTGCATAGGCTTGGGCCCGGTGCTTGACATCGGGCTGTCGTTCCTCGTTTACCTCGCCCCGCTCATCCTGCTGGCGCTCCTCACCGCCGCCCTGGGCGGCGTCAGGGGGTGCGGCCCTCGGCGGGTGCGTGTACCCGCGGCGGAGGTGCGTGCCGGAGCCAGGGTCCACGAGGACCGGTCTCCTGTGGTGCTCGCGTCGGACGCCGAGCGCGACGAGGCGCTCCAGGCGATCTCCTACGCCGTCGGGGAGGGGCGACTCACGCTCGACGAGGCGAAGGTGCGCATCGAGGCCGTCCTGCACAGCCGGCACCGACATGAGCTGACCGACCAGGTCGGGGATCTCCCGCAGCGGGCACAACCCTTGCCGGTCGATCGCCGGCAGCCCTCTCGCCGACAGCTCCTGCCTCTCGGCTTGGCCGCGCTGGCTGCCGTCGGGGTGCTCGCCGCGGTGATCGCCCAAGCCGTCGCCGGCGCCTGGGAGCTCTGGCCGGTGGCCGTCGCCGGCTGCACCCTCTGGGCAGTCCGCCCCCGGCACTGAGCGGCGACCCCGCGAGCCCTGCACGCCCGGCGAAGCGCGCTTGCGCGCCGAGTCGAAACAGGACGCCGACCGATGGCACCGGGCATCGACGTCGGCCTCCTGGCTTGCCGGTCCAACGCGCCGGCATCGACGTCCAGCGCCGCGAAGAGAGCGTTGGGTGCTTCCTCAGCCCGACCCCGCCATTGCACCGGGCACCGGCGGTACCAGCACCTCGGGGCTCGCCCGTCCCGACGGATCCGGAGAGCCCGCTCACGCCTCTACGACGAGCTTCGCCGATCGGGATGCCCGAGCCGGGTCGCTACCTTGCCGCTCCTCCCCTACAGGGCTCCTCCCCTACAGGTTCGCCGCCATCGTGCGGACGATCTCGGACGAGAGCGCCTCGGGACCGCCGAGCACCATGAGGAAGGCGACCCGCGTGGCCGGGCTTCCGATCCCATGGCTTCCCACGTCACGCAGGTAGCTCGCCAGGTCGCTGCCGATCAGATCG
>JAJYMD010000014.1 GCA_021787255.1 Actinomycetes bacterium
CGCGCGGGGCGTACCGGGGGTGGACGCCGTGAGCGGGATGCGCCGGCGCGGCTCGGGTGGCTCCCTCACGACGGTGCCGAGGCTCGCCCGCAGGACGGGCAGGAGGATCCGGGCGATCGAGGCCGCGTCCAGCACGCCGTGGCGCGGGACGAGCGGTCGGCCGTCGAGGTCGAGCTTCCCGAGCACGGCCGGGCTCTGGGGCCTGCGGGCGATCATGGAGAGGAGCTGGCCCTCCACGAGCTCACGACGCTCCTCGATCACGACGACCTGCTCGACTCCCTCTGCGAGCGCGCGCGCGAACCCCTGCCCGAGCGGGAAGGGCATCCGGACCTCGCCGAGGGCCACGCCGTTCGCGTGCAGCGCGCCCAGGTCGAGCCCGAGGAGGCGGAGCGCCTCGACCAGCTCGGAGAAGACGGTCCCCGCCGCCACGATCGAGAGCCGAGCGCGCTGCGGGGTGACCACGAGGCGGTTCAGGAGGTTCGCCTCGCCGTAGCGGGACGCCGCGGCGATCCGCTCCGTGAGCACCGCGCGCTCGCGCTCGACGGTTGCGGGGGTGAGGAGGTCGCCGCTGACCGGCGGCGGCGGCTCGCCGTCGGGGAGGACCGGCTCTGGCCAGCGTGCCAGCGCCACGGTGCCCTCGGCGTCCGCGATCGCCGTCGCGAGCTTGATCGCGACCCACGCGCCCGTGAAGCGCGACAGCGCCACCGCGTGGCGACCGAGATCCAGCACATCGTCCAAGGAGCGGGGGAAGACCACCGGCATGCCCAGCTCCGCGAGCAGCGCCTCCGACGCGCTCGGGAGCGTGGAGGACGTGGCGGTGGGGTCGTCGCCGACGATCGCGAGCGCTCCGCCGGTCGCTGAGGCCCCTGCGAAGCTCGCGTGCCGCAACGCGTCCATGCTCCGGTCGAGCCCCGGCGCCTTGCCGTACCAGACGCCGAGCACCCCGTCGACGCGCTTCGTGGGGAGCAGGCTCGCGAGCTGGCTGCCCATCACCGCCGTCGCGCCGAGCTCCTCGTTGACCGCGGGGCGGTGGACGATCTCCACGTCGAGGTGCGTCGACAGCGCGGTCCCCAGCTCCTTGTCGAAGCCGGCGAGCGGGGAGCCCTGGTACCCCGACACGAAGGCGGCGGTCCGGAGCCCCCGTGCGCGGTCGGCACGCAACGCGTCGATCAGCATCCTGATGGTCGCCTGGACGCCCGACAGGTGGACCCTGGGCGCGTCGGGCGCCCAGTGGTCGCCGGGGTCGAGGCCGGCGACGCGCCTGGCGTCCGTGACGGTCACCAGTCCAGTATGGAGGTCGTTCGTCGGCGAGGGGAAGCATCCCGAGTGACATTTCGGATTTTGTCCTGCCAGCGCACGAGCTTCGGAGCAACGGCGCTGTCGCTGCAGAAGATGAACGATGTGCGGCGGATGGCCGGCGAGCCGTGCCCGGCTCGGTGGGCTCAGGTCGTCCTGGACGCAGGAGCGCCGGCGAGGAGCACGTCGACTGCGAGGTCGAGGTCGTAGGGCTCTCCTCCCGTCGGCATCGTCCGCGCGTGGAGGTCGAGGCCGGCACGGGCGTTCCGATCCCACAGGTCGTAGGGGCCCGCCGCCGGGGGCACCGCTCGTCGCGACAGCTCCACGCCGTCAGGGGACGCGACCTCGACCCGGCCGCGCGCGTCCATGGAGAAGCCGAAGCCTCCCTCGTGCACGAGCCGGTGGTGGAACCGGCACAGGGTCGCCAGATTGCTCAGCGTCGTCTTCCCGCCTCTCGACACCCAGACCACGTGGTGGACGTCCACACGGCGGGTCCTGGCGCAGCCCGGCCAGCGGCATCCGTGGTCGCGTGCCAGGACCGCACGCCGCATCCGAGGCGGGACCTGGCGCGTGGCGCCTTCCGGCACAACGGTGCCGTCGGGCTCGTAGCGGACCTTGGAGACCGTCGCGTCGCACAGGAGCCGTTGGACCGTGTGGGGCGACAACGGTGCGATCCCCTCCACTCTCGCGCAGCCTTCGGCAGCGGGGTCGCGGAGCACCTGGTCGTCCACGTGGACCACGACCGACACGGCCGGACCCGTGGCGTGCTCCGGGGCGAAGCCGCCCGAGAGCGCCTGCTCGCAGATCGCGACGAGCGCGTCCGCAGCGCCTGCGAGGCGGGGACAGGCGGTCTGTGTTCCTGCGGGAACGCCTTCCTCCACGGTGGGGCTCCAGGCCTCTCGCCTCGGGGCGCGGCTGCCCGTCGGGCGGGCGGCTTCGTGGGTGGCGGGTCCGTCTCCTTCGGCTCGTTCGGCTCCTTCGGCTCCTTCGGCTTCTTCGGCTTCTGCGCGCGCCTCGAGGGCGTCCTGCTCGTCCCGGCGGAGCTGCTCTCTCGCCCCCTCGATCGCCGCGAGCACGACGGCCCCCTCCTCGGGCGCGAGGCGGGCGCGGATCACGACCATGCCATCTGTGTCCACGTAGCTCGACAGCTCGCGCGAGCGGTGACGAGCCATCGCGAGCTGGGCCTCGTCGGGACGGGCCTTGCGGAAGCCTCGGACGATGTCCTCCAGCTGGGAGGCGGTCGCGTACCTCGCGTAGTCGAGGAGCCGCGCCTCGATCTCGGGGGTCGCGACACGCGTCATCGCCCGCACCTTGGAGTAGGAGAGCTCGCCGCGTAAGAACGCCGCGCGCACCGCGGGCAGGGTTCGCAGCGCGCGCCCCACTCGCAGGTGCTCGCGTGCGACGCCGGCGCTCATGGAGCATCGCCACGACAGCCAGTGCGCGCACGAGCGGGCTCCCTGCGCGTACCAGAACCCACGGCGGTCGACCTCGTCTGCAAGCAGGCAGAACCGCCCCTCGGCGGCTGCGATCTGGACGGCGTGGGTCGCGAGCTCGGCCTCCAGCGCCTCGTTGCTCAGCGACTCGATCTCCTCGCCCGCCGCACACGTTCCCGCGGGGATGGACGTTCCCGCGGGAACGTCCACGGGGCCGTCCCGGCCGTCCCGGCCGCTCGGGGGCCCTGGGTCTGCTGCACCGATTGCGAACATGCGTTCGACCCTATCGAGAGGGTGTGACTCCTCGCCTGTCGGCGGCAGGGTGCCGGCGGCGGGGGTGCCGGCGGGGGTGCCGGCGGGGGGTGCCGGCGGCGGGGTACCTGGCCGTGGGGCGTGCCGGTCGCGGGGTG
>JAJYMD010000095.1 GCA_021787255.1 Actinomycetes bacterium
CTCCATGCCCTCGGCCACGCTGACGTAGCAGGCCGGCTGGAGGGTGGCCCCCCGGGGGCCGCTCACCTCGACCAGGCACATGCGGCACATCCCGACCGGCTTCATCCGCGGGTGGTAGCAGAAGCGCGGGATGAAGGTGCCGGCCCGCTCCGCCGCGCTGATGATCACCTCGCCGGGACGCGCCGTCGCCGGGCGGCCGTCGAGGGTGAACGCCACGGTGCCGGGGTCGGCGCCGTCCGCTGCGGGATCGGCCGCGTCAGCCAACGGGGCACCTCCCCTCTTTCACGTGCAGCAGGAACTCGTCGCGGAACATGTCGATGGCCGAGTGGATGGAGGAGGGGATCGAGGGACCGAGCACGCAGATCGTGGTCTGCTGCGGCGGCCACTGCAAACCGGGCGAGATGTTGTCGCTCGCGTCGAGGAGGAGGTCGAGGTCCTCTTCGCGCCCCTCCCCCTGCTCGATGCGCCGGAGCACGCGCTCGAGCCATCCCGAGCCTTCCCGGCAGGGCGTGCACTGGCCGCACGACTCCCGGGCGAAGAACTTGGTGATCCGCCACGCCGCGCGCACCGCGCAGGTGGAGGAGTCCATGACCGTGACCGCGCCCGACCCGAGCATCGACCCGGCGTTGCCCACCTCGTCCTGGCCGAGCGGGAGGTCGAGCCGGTCCGGACCGAACCAGGGGGCGGAGACCCCGCCGGGGACGAACGCCTTCACCTCCCGGCCCCCCCTGACGCCGCCGCCGTAGACGGGCGCGTAGACGAGGTCGCGAAAGGTCGTCTTCACCATCTCGACCTCGTACGCTCCGGGCCGTCGCACGTGGCCGGAGAGCGCGAAGAGCCGGGTCCCCGCGGAGCGTCCCTCGCCGAGCCCGGCGAACGCCTTGCCGCCGTGCAGCACGATCCAGGGGAGGTTCGACATCGTCTCCACGTTGTTCACCACGGTGGGCTGGCCGTAGAGCCCGATCGCTGCGGGGAAGAACGGCGGCTTGATGCGGGGAAAGCCGCGCTTTCCCTCGAGCGACTCCAAGAGCGCCGTCTCCTCGCCGCAGATGTAGGCGCCGGCGCCGGGGTGCACGACCACGTCCACGGAGAACCCCGAACCGAAGATGTCGGCACCGACCGCGCCGTAGTCGTACGCCTCGTTGAGCGCTCCGGTGACCCGCTCGAGGCCAAGGGCGAACTCGCCCCGGACGAAGATGAACGCCTGGGTCACCTGGAGCGCGTAGGCGGCGATGAGCGCGCCCTCGAGGAGCTGGTGCGGGTCGCGCTCGATGAGGAGATGGTCCTTGAAGGTGGCGGGCTCGCTCTCGTCGCCGTTCACGACGAGGTAGGTGACCGGGTCCTTGCGGAGCATCGACCACTTGCGCCCCGCCGGGAACCCCGCACCCCCTCGACCGAGCAGGCTCGCCGCGTCGACCTCGGCCGCGACGGCCTCGGGCGTCATCGTGAGCGCCTTGCGCAGCGCCTCGTAGCCGCCGGTCGCGAGGTAGCGCTCGAGCGTGTGGGAGTCCTCGTAACCGAGGCGGGCGGTGACGATGCGCGGCGCGTCGGTGACGGGCATCAGCCGCCCTTCCCTTCGCCCGAGCCCCCCGGGCCCGCAGCCCCGGCCCCGCCCTGCGCCGCCTTCCCAGCCTCGGCCCCCGCCTGCGCGCTCTTCGCGGCCTCGGCCCGCGCCGCCGCGGCCTCGGCCATCGCCTGCCGCTCCGAGGCGACCTTCTCCCTCGGGACGCGCAGCCCTCCGTTGCGCCGCACGCGCACGAGCGTGCCGTGCGGAGGGATCTCCTCGTCCTTGCGGCCCGCGCGCAGGTCGTCGACGAGCTGGTCGAACGCCTCGGGCGTGAGCCCCCCCACGTAGCGGTGGTTCACGGTCACGCACGGCGTCCGGCTGCAGTCCGCCATGCACTCGGCGTCCTCGAGGGTGATCGTCCCGTCGGCAGTGGTCCCGCCGGCCCGCACCCCCAAGGTGCGCTCCGCGTGCTCGAGCAGCTCCTCGGCGCCCCCGAGGAGACAGGCGATGTTCGTGCAGATGGACACCACGTACCTACCCACCGGCTCGGTGTGGAGCATGTCGTAGAAGGTCGCGGTCCCACGCACCTCCGCCGGCGTGATCGAGAGGAGCGCCGCGATCTCCTCCATCGCCTCGGGACGCAACCAGCCGTCCTGCTCCTGGGCGAGGTGACAGAGGGGGATCAGTGCAGAGCGCGCCTCGGGGTACAGCGAGACGAGCTCCTTCGCGCGTGCGGTCCACTCGGCGCCGAAGTGGCTCACCGGTCCGCCTCCCCCATGACCGGGTCGACAGACGAGATGATCGCGACGGCGTCCGCGACGAGGCCCCCGCGCAGGAGCGTCGGCACGGCCTGGAGGTTCACGAAGCTCGGCCCGCGGATGTGGAGCCGGTAGGGCTTGGAGGTCCCGTCGGAGACGAGGTAGCAGCCGATCTCGCCGCGCGGCGACTCGATCGCCACGTACACCTCGCCCTCGGGCACGCGGAACCCTTCGGTGAAGATCTTGAAGTGGTGGATCAGCGCCTCCATGGACTCGTCGATGCGCGCACGCGGAGGCGGGGTGACCTTGCGGTCCTGGACCCGGTAGTCGCCCGGGGGCATCCGCTCCGCGATCTGGCGGACGAGCCCGATCGACTCGCGGATCTCGTTGAGCCGGATCGCGTACCGGTCGAAGTTGTCGCCGTAGGTCCCGACGATCACGTCGAAGTCGAGCTGCGCGTACTCGAGGTAGGGCATCGAGCGCCTGAGGTCCCACGGCACGCCCGTCGAACGCAGGATCGGCCCCGTCACCGACAGCGCGATCGCCTCGTCGGCCGTGATGCTCCCCACGCCCTCCATGCGCTCGCGGAAGATGGGCTGACCGGTGAGCAGCTCGTCGTACTCGTAGGTGCGCCGCAGCACCGTGTCGCAGATGACCTCGACGTCGTCCTCCCAGCCGTCGGGCAGGTCCGCTGCGACGCCCCCGGGACGGATGTAGTTGTGGTTCATCCGCAGGCCGGTCGTCTTCTGGAAGAACGAGAGCACCATCTCGCGCTCGCGAAAGCCGTAGATCATCATCGAGGTCGAGCCGAGGTCCATCCCGTTGGTCGCCATCCACATGAGGTGCGAGGAGATCCGCTGCAGCTCCGAGAAG
>JAJYMD010000234.1 GCA_021787255.1 Actinomycetes bacterium
CACGGCTTCCGGGCAGGCCGAGAACCGGCGGATCGACGTCGTCGTCCTCACAGTCGCGCTCAGCGCCTCGGGCGCCGCGGCCGCAGCGCAGGGCTCGCAGTGACCTCGTCGCCCGTGACCCCCTCGCCCGTCCCCCCCGTGCCCGGGATCGCCGGGATCCCGAGGAAGTCCGCGAAGAAGTCGAGGAGGAAGCTGGTCGTCGTGGCGGCGGCCGTGGCGGCGCTGGCGGCCGGCGGCGTCGTCATGAGGGCCCGTGCGGGTGCGGTCGCCTACGAGCCGGGCCAGCCCGTGCCCCCCGGCGAGGTCGTGACGCTCGGGACCCTGACCGTCGACACGTCCGACGGCCAGCTCGTCCAGGCAACCGTCGACCTCCAGCTGACCAAGCCCGCCGACGTGAAGGCCGAGGCGGCAGACGGTCCCGAGCTCATCAACGCGGCCATCGCCGACATCGGCGGCTGGACCGACGCCCGGCTGGTCACCCCCGCAGGTCGTGCGGCCCTCCAGCGCCAGTTGCTCGGGTCCTTCCAGCGGATCCTGGGCACCGTGGACGGCGCGGCGCAGCAGGTGAGCGCCGTCTACTTCACCAGCTTCGTCCTGCAGTGAGACTCTCGGGAGGCGCTGGCAGGCGACGCTTCACAACGGACCGATCCACCGCTCGCTGCTTGCCAGCCCGTCGGGGTGATCGTGCAGCAGCTTCTCGATGGCACCTGCCAGGAGGACGATGGCCGCTCGGGTGCGCACCCTCGTCGAAGGGAGCAAGATCAGGCCAGCGTGTTCACGCCCTCGCGCGAGGGCCTCCGCAGCAAGCGGCCGAAAGTCCTTGATGTTGTTGGTGATGACGGCGCGCCCTTCGGCGGCTGCGATCTCGAGAAGGACTGCGTCGCTGCTCCCCATGAGCTCGGCGCGCTCGGCGACAGCGACGACGTCGTAACCAGCCTCACGCAACAGTTCTGCGATTCGAGGTGAGAGCTGCTCGTCCAGGAGAGCCCTCACGCACGCAGCGCCTGCTCGCCTGCTGCGACCGCGGCACGACCCCGTTCGTATGCGACCTCGTTGGCCTCGATCTCCGCGTCGATCTCTTCGCTGTACTCCCCGTAGTAGGCAACGGCGGCTTCGACCAACCCGACCGGGACCCCCAGGTACTGCGCTGCCGATGGGACCGAGCCGTCGTTGTCTTTGACGGTGGCGATGACCTCCCACACGTCCAGCCCGCGGCCAACCAGGTTTGCGCGTCGACCACTCGGGCCGTCGCGGAAGTGGACCAGAGGATGCACGTCGTGCCGGAGTCCCTCCTCGACGTAGCGCTGGGCCAAAGTGCGCTCCGCCACACGGGCGCCGCGAGCCCGCGTGGCGAGGCGCTCTCGCGTCCCTTCGGGGAGCCGCAACGTGTAGTGATCACCCACGAGAGCATTGTACCACGGCGTGCCACGGCGTGTGACGGAGTGTCACTGTGTGGCACCGCCGCCGGCGTCCGACTCGGCCCGACGTGCGGAACGTAGGCCGAGGGGGGTGGTACCAGTGATTTTCCCTTCACCGGCGGACCCCGTGTGCCGATCACAACGGCGTGGACGTGGGCACCCTCTCTGCGCTCGAGCGCCTCGCGCGCTGCCTCGAGGACCAGCTCGCGG
Organism: Actinomycetes bacterium; assembly: GCA_021787255.1. The sequence goes on from JAJYMD010000234.1 coordinate 1,629, forward strand.
CGCTCCAGCACCTGAGCTTCAAGTTCGAGGTGCAAGAGACGGTGCTCGCGAGCGGCCGGCAGCGCTGGCTCGACCAGACGACCAGGGAGCTCGAGCTGTCCGTCGACGCGCTCCACGGGACGGACACCGCGCTCCGCGCCGCCCTGTCGACCACGGCGGTCGCGGTCGGCCTGTCGCCCGAGGCGACGGTCCGCGAGATCGCGGCGGCGGTCCCCGAGCCCTGGAGCTACGTGTTCACGGAGCACCGCGCGTCGCTCCAGGCGGCCGTCGAGCGGGTGGCGCGGTCGAGCCGCACGAACCGTCGGATGCTCGCCGCCGGGTATGCCGCCACCGCCGCTGCGCTCGCCTTCCTCGGGGCCCAGGTGCCGGTCGGCTACGACGCCACGGGCGCGCCCACGCCGGTGACCGGCAGCCTCGGGCTCCTCGACGCGAGGGCGTGAGCGGTGACAGCCGCGCTCGGCATCGCCGCCAGCTCGCTGCAGGCCGAGACCACGGCGATCGACGTGACCGCCGAGAACGTCGCCAACGCCCAGACTCCCGGCTACGTGGCGCAGAGCGCGTCGTTCGCAGCGCTGCCGGGGGGAGGATCACTCGGCATAGGCGACGGCGTCGAGGTCACCTCGATCGCCCAGGCGACCGACGCGCTGCTCTCGACCAACAGCTGGCAGGCACAGGGCGCGTTGTCGAACCTCGGTTCGCTCCAGCAGACGCTCAGCGCGATCGAGAACGTCTTCCCGATCGCCTCGGCCCAGGGTTCCTCGGGCGCGTCCGCGACAGGAACCTCGAGCGCCGGCATCGCGGGGCAGCTCGCGACCTTCTGGTCGGCGTGGGACGCCGTCGCTCAGGATCCCTCCTCGGCCGCGCCGCGCGTCCAGATCGTCGACGACGCCCAGGGGCTCGTCGCCGGCTTGAGCGAGGCCTCGACCCAGCTCGCGCAGATCACGGCGGGCTCGCAGCGCGACCTCGCGGACCAGGTCGCCCAGGTGAACACCCTGCTCGGCCAAGCCGCCTCCCTCGACGCCTCGATCGTGAGGACCAAAGGAGGTGGGGGCAATCCGAACCAGCTCGAGGACCAGCTTCGCGCGGTCGTCGGCACACTCTCCGAGCTCGCCGGCGTCGAGGTCCGCTCCCAGCCCGACGGGACCGCGATGGTCTCGATCGGCGGGGTCGGTCTCGTCCAGGGCGCATCCGCCGGCACCCTCGCCGTCGAGACACACGGCGGCTCGGCGGCGATCGTGGCGACACCGGGGTCGGTCGCGGTCCCGGTCAGCAGCGGATCGATCGCCGGCCTGCTCTCGACGCTGAACCGCTACCTGCCGCAGTACGGGTCCCAGCTGGACGCGGTCGCCGACTCGCTGCGGACAACCGTGAACACCCAGCTGCTCTCTGGCTACACCGCGACAGGAGCCGCCGCCTCGTCCTCGCCGTCGACACACGAGCTGTTCATCGGCTCCGGCGCGGCAGGGCTCGCCGTGAACCCCGCGGTCGCAGCCGACCCGTCCCTCATC
>JAJYMD010000460.1 GCA_021787255.1 Actinomycetes bacterium
GCGCGAGCGCGTGCTGGAGCTCATCGAGCGTCAGACCGAGGCGGGGCCGGCGGGACGGATCGTGCTGAAGGTCAACGGGCTCACCGATCCCGAGATGATCGACGCGCTCTACGCTGCCTCCCGCGCCGGCGTGCCGGTGGACCTCGCGGTGCGGGGCATGTGCAGCCTTCGTCCCGGGGTGCGCGGCCTGTCCGAGACGATCAAGGTCCGCTCGATCGTCGGGCAGTTCCTCGAGCACTCCCGCATCTACCGCTTCGGTGGGTCGCCGGACGACGCGCCCCACCGTCACGTCGGGGCGGCCACATCCTGGCTGCCCCTCCAGCTCTACATCGGCTCCGCGGACCTCATGGAGCGCAACCTCGACCGCCGCATCGAGGTGCTCACCCCGGTACGAGATCTCGAGCTGCAGGGGCGTCTCCTCGAGATCCTCGACCTCGTGTTCGCCGACGACGTGAACGCATGGACTCTCCACGACGACGTCTGGCAGCGTGTGGCCACGGTGGACGGCATCGACTCCCAGCAGAGGCTGAAGGAGCTGGCGGTCGAGCGCGCGCGCCGGCGGCGCGTCCTCGATCCACGCCTCGCGGACTGAGGGCCGCGGCTCGCCTGCCGGCCATCGGTGATCGCCTACCGGCTATCGGCGAGGCCGCCCGCTCGCGTTGCTCGCGTGCTCCTGTTCCGAGGGTTCGCCGGTCTGCTCGCCGCCGCTGTCCGCCTGGTGCGCGCGGCCCCGGTGGAGCCGGATGCGCAGCTTGCGCTTGGCCGAGACGTCGCTCCTTCGTCTGAGCGACAGGTACGCGGCTCCGCCCGCGGGGATGGGAAGCCAGAAGTTCACGAGCCGGTAGGAGAGCACCCCGAGGGTCGCCACGGTGAGCGGGACGTGGAAACCGCGCAAGGTGGAGATGAGGACGCCTTCCACCACGCCGAGGCCGCTCGGGGTGATCGGGATGAAGGCGAGGATGTTCGCGAGGCCGTAGGCGACGAGGAGGTCGACCGGCGAGACCAGGTGGCCGAAGGAGAGCACGAACACCCACAGCGAGGCCGCGTCGAACAGCCAATTGGCGGCCGCCCACATCGTGGCGTGGAGGAGGAGCGACCGGTCGCGCAGCAGGACCTGGAGGCGATCGGCGATCGTCTGGACGAGCGACGTGACCTTGTCCGCGTTCACGAGGGGGATCTTCCCGGCCCAGTCGTGCAGGTGCTCGAGCGCCCTGCGCTGCCCGCGGGTGAGGAGCAGCACGGTGCCTGCGAACAGTGCGAAGAGGATCAGCCCGACGAGGGCAGCGAAGCCGTAGAGCGGGTTGTAGCCGGTGAGCGGGATGGAGATGAACAGCGCGAGGAAGAAGATCGCGTTCAGCATGACCGCCGACCCGACGCCCTGGGTCGCGAGCCCGAAGGCCGCGGTGCTGCTGGGCACGTCGAGGTCGGTGAGGAGCCGGTACGCGACGGCGGTGCCCGGGGCGGTCCCCCCGGGCACCACGTGGCTCACCGCCAGGCTGGACATGTTCACGCGGAACAGCAAGAAGCGCCGGGGGGCGCCGGGCGACAGCACCGTGTGGGTGAGCTCGGCGTAGGAGAAGAGCGCGGCGGCCTCGAGCGCGACGCCGATCAGCAGACCGACGATGTTCACGCGGCCGAGCAGGTACAACGAGCGACGGGCATTCGCGGCGTCCGGCAGGAGCACGTACTCGAGGACGAAGAAGAGCAGCAAGAGCGCGACGACCACCCGCAGCGGCGGGGAGTGCCACCACCGGAGCAACCGGTCGCGCCGCGCCGCGCTGGCATCCCGGTCCGGCGTCCTCCTATTGCCGCCGGCCGCGGGGCCCTCATCCAGGCTCGGCGTCCTCCTATTGCCGCCGGCCGCGGGGCCCTCATCCAGGCTCGGCGTCCCCGCGTTGCCGCCGGCCGCGGGGCCCTCATCCCGGCCGGCCGGGCTCCCCCCGGGCGTCGCGTGCACGCCTGCGCCGGGCGGCTCGTCGGCCGTGGGCGCGTCCGAAGGCTGGCGCGGTGGCTCCACGGTTCAATGCTTCCACGCGACCAGGGTCCGGGCCGATCTCCGGAGGCTGCGGCCCGCTCGCCCGGCCAGGCGTGCCCGGCCCTAAGCTGCGACGGCGTGCGGGTCCTGGTCGTGGTGCCGACCTACAACGAGGCGCTGAACATCGAGACGCTCCTGCGCCAGGTGCACGCCGCGCTCCCCGATGCGGGGGTGCTCGTCGTCGACGACGGGAGCCCCGACGGCACGGCCGACCTCGCCCAGAAGGTCGGGGTCGAGCTCGGGGACGTCCACGTCCTGCGGCGCAAGCAGAAGTCGGGCCTCGGGAGCGCCTACCGCGCCGGTTTTCGCTGGGGCCTCGAGGCCGGCTACGACGCCTGTGTCGAGATGGACGCGGACTTCTCCCACGACCCCGCCTCCCTCCCAGCGCTCGTCGCGCCGCTCGAGGACGGCTACGAGGTGGTGGTCGGCTCCCGCTACGTCCCGGGCGGGTCGATCCCGAACTGGTCGTGGTACCGGCACCTGCTGTCGTGGGGCGGCAACCGGTACGCGGACGCGGTGCTCGGCCTCGGGGTGAAGGACTCGACGGCGGGGTTCCGCGTGTACGCCGCGTCGGTGCTGAGACGGCTCGACCTCGACCGCATCCGGGCCGACGGCTACGGGTTCCAGATCGAGATGACCTACCGCGCGAAGCAGGCCGGCGCGCCCATCGCCGAGGTGCCCATCAGCTTCGTCGACCGCGTGGCCGGCGAGTCGAAGATGTCGTCCGCGATCGTCCTCGAGGCGCTCTTCCTGGTCGCGTGGTGGGGCATCGGCCGTCTCGCCGGACGCCTGGCCGGCGGCGCGCGGCGCAACGACGCTCGGACGGGTCCGCGTGCGTCTGCGATCATGGAGAGATGAGCCCGGGAGGAGAGCGGATCCTCGTCGTCGACGACGAGCCGTTCATCACGGACCTGCTCGCCGCCGCGCTCCGTTTCGAGGGCTTCCAGGTGGAGGTCGCGGGGTCCGGGAGGGAGGCGCTGCAGCTCGTGGCGCCCGGTCGTCACGACCTCGTCATGCTCGACGTGATGATGCCGGACCTCGACGGCACCGAGGTGTGCCGCCGCCTGCGTGAGAGCGGCGTGACCGTTCCGGTCGT
>JAJYMD010000489.1 GCA_021787255.1 Actinomycetes bacterium
ACGGTGCGCAGAGCTCGCCGCACGAGACGCACCGGGCCACCCCGTTCTCGACCGCTCGGTCGAGCGCCGCGTTCAGCAACTCGGCGAACTGCACCAATCGCCGTCCGACCTCGTCGTGCTCGACGCCGAGCCTGCCGGGGAACGCCAGGGTCGCCCAGCGCAGCCCCACGAGCTCGCGAATGGCGCGCTCCAGCGCCTCGGCTCCGGCTCTGTCGTGCAGCGCAGGCACCCGGACCCGGCCATCGCCGGCCAGCACGCGCCCGATCGCCGCGAGGAGCGCAGCGTCGACCGGGTCGTCCGCGTCGAGGGGGGAGCGGGCAAGTCGCCATGCGTCTTGCAGATCGAGCAGTCCGAGCGCCCTGCGATTCCTGCCCGAGCGTACGACCGTTGCCCGCTCGAGGACGCGCAGCCTCCGAGCGATCGGATCGGTCGGCGCCACCGACACCCAGTTCAGACCCTCGGCCGCTCGCCGCGCCTCCGCTTCCCATGCCCCGAGCGCGCCGCGCAGCCCGAGCGGGGTGGCAACGCCGAGCGAGGCAAGGTCCGGCCCGAGCATGGCCTTCATGACTCGCCGGTGCGCCCGACGGCCCTCGACGATCTGCAAACCCGGGAACGCCGATCCGAGTAGCTTGTGCGACGCAGAGAACCCCGGCACGCCTCGAAGCGTCGTGACGACGCCTTTGTTGGAGAGACCGAACCGTCCCGCCCGCCCGCCGATCTGTGCGATCTCCCAGGTATCGAGCACCCGGCGCGACGTGCCGTCGAACTTGTCCGTCTCCGAGAAGACGACGGCGTCGATCGGGAGGTTGATACCGTGGCCGATCACGTCGGTAGCGACCACGACGTCCGTCTCGCCACAGACGAACTTCGCGACCTGCGCTCGCCGAACCTCTGGGGGGAGCGAGCCGTACAGCACGCTCACCGCCCGTCCCTGCTGGTGCATGAGACCCGACAGGTGCAAGACGGCCTTGCGAGAGAAGGCCACCACGCAGGAGCGTCTCGGAATCGCGTCCAGTGAGATCGGCTCGCCGATCTCGAGCGGCACGAGGCGCTCCACCCAGACGACCTCGGCGTCGTCGCCGAGGGCCCGACGAACGAGCGGCACGGCGCCGACCTCGCCGGTCAGGTACAGCTCGTCGACCTCTGCGCCTGCGAGCAACCTGGTCCACGCCCACCCGCGGTCGGGGTCTGCCGCCCACTGGACCTCGTCCAAGACGAGCAGGCGGGCCCGCATCGGGGCCATCTCGGCCGTGCAGCACAGGACGGGAGCGTTCTCGTTGACGCGCTCCTCGCCCGTGACGAGCCCCACGCGCTCCGCCCCCAGTCTCTCGGAGAGCCGGTCGTGTACCTCCATCGCGAGCATGCGCAGTGGCGCTGCGTAGATGCCCTCGCCGACCTGCGCCAGGCGCTCGACGGCCTGGTGGGTCTTGCCGGAGTTCGTCGGCCCGATGTACGCGACGATGCGACTTGGGGCGTTGCGTCGTAACGGGAAGCGAACCGAGACGGAGCTCGGAACCGCCCCGCGCTCCGCGGTTCGACGCGCGCGCGACGAGCGCAGCCTCGCTTCCTCGAGCTCATCGGGGAACAGCGCCAGCACTTCGTCCAAGTGCTCGGTGAGCACGAGGTGCATGTCCGCAGCGCTCTTGTAGTACGGATTCGCGGTGAATACGTCGAACACGTCGTGCTCGGCGATGAAGCGCTCCAGCCAGACCGGCGAGACGCCGCGCTCTCGGGCGACACGTCGGACCGTGCGCCACGTCTCGTCGTAGCCGGGCCGGATCGCGCGCATCGCCTCGGCGAACCGCTTGCCGGCTTGCGGGCTCGTGACGCCGTGGTCGACGCGCCAGGCAGCCACGTCTCGATAGGACGCGTCGCGAAGCAAGGTGGCATCCGCCTCCACGAGATCGGCGATCGTCTCTCGTTGCGCCGTCACGCGACGCCGCCTCCCCACCCCCCGGCGGATAGGGGGCCTCCCAGCACGAAGACCCGAACCTCCAGCCCGGCACGTCTCGCCATGCGCACGGTCTGCCAGGTCCCAGAGCGCCGGGACCTGGCGTCGTCCTCGCCGTGGGCGGGGAACGCGATCAGCACGTCGGAGCACTCGACGATCCGCTGGTTCCGGTCCTTGTAGGTGGTTCCCGCCCCCATCTCCTCGACCTCGACGCCGTACGGCCCAACAGCCTCCGTGATCGCCCGGCGCCGCCACCAGTGCTCCACGCGTGAGCGGTCCGCGGGCACGACGACGCGGTGGCGCGCACGGGGGGCGTGCCGCCACAGCCACGCACCGACGAACGCGTCGACACCGACGCAGGCTCCGGTCGTGTACTCGGCTCGTTCGGGGGCGCCGGCCAGCACGGCGTCGAGCACGCCGACCACCACCCGCTCTCCCGCTTCTGTGAGGTCCCGAGCCCCGCTGAACCCGTAGCGCGTCGGTGCGCGGTCCGCCGAAGCGGCGCCGCTCACATCTCCCGGGTTCCTCGGGACAGAGGTCATGCCTCTGTGCCGTCCGATACGTACGGGACGCTCCCGACCCGGCCACGGCGGCCGCGGTCGTCAGACGCGGTGCCCGTGCTCGCCATCGTCCCCCGCCTCGGGCGCGGTCTCGCTCGTGCAGACGTCGCCGCCGGTGGCATCCACCCACACGGGTTCGCCTCCGCACCCATCGAGCGCAACCGGCCAGCCGCAGTGGCGGCACCGTCCGACGGCGTCCCCGCCGTCGGGGCCGAACACGGCCTGTTCGCCGAGCACGGGGACGAGCGAGTCCTGGAGGGCGTCGAGCAGGTTCACGACGCCCCACAGCCACGGCGAGTCCGGGTTGGCGGAGTCCGTCGCGAGCTCCACGAGCCCGTGCTTCTGCGCCCGCAGCAGCACGGGGTCCAGTTCCGGGCTGCCCAACGGCATCGTTACCTCGATCCGAGTGGTCATACCGATATGGCTCGCAGTGCGTTCCGAGCGCTCGCGGCACCGCACGGACCCGCCTCGCCATCGAGCGCCAGAACGCGAGTCAGGCCCGGCCGAAGCCGGGCCTGGTGCACGGAACGCGACCTTTTACGCCGAAGCGTGTTCAGCCAGTTCCGACTTCGGGGTGATGCCGGCGATGGTGGACATCACCAGCATCACGTTG
>JAJYMD010000439.1 GCA_021787255.1 Actinomycetes bacterium
CGACGACTACCACCTCGTCGACGACGTCCCCGACGTGCGGGTGGTCATGCGCGAGATCGTCACGCGGGCACCGGAGCGGCTCACGATCGTCTTCCTCAGCCGGCGCTGGCCGTCGATCCCCCTCGCCCGCCTGCGCTCGCTCGGCGAGATCGTCGAGCTCGGGGCGTCAGAGCTGCGCTTCGACGAGCAGGAGACCGAGCAGCTCTTCCGCGAGACGTTCGGTACGCCCCTCGAGCCTGACGTGCTCGCCGACCTGACCTACCGGACGCAGGGCTGGGCCGCTTCCCTGCAGCTCGTGCACGCCGCGATCCGTGACCGCTCGACGAGCGAGATCCGCGCCTTCGTGCGCAACCTGTCCGGGGCCCAGGGCGAACTGCACGACTACCTGGCCGAAGAGGTCGTCGGCGACCTCGATGAGGGCCTGCAGTCGTTTCTCATGCGGACGTCGATCCTCCAGGTCGTCGACCCCGAGATCGCGGCCGTGGCCGCGGGGACGAGCGAAGCGGAGGCCCAGCGGCTCGTGACGGCCGCCGAACAGGTCGGCCTCCTGCCACCGGCCGGCGGGCCGCGCCGTGACGGCCAGCGTTACCACCGCCTGGTGCGGGACTTCCTCGAGGCCCGGCTGCAGCGCGAGATCGGGACGCCAGGCGTCCTGGACCTGCACCGTCACATTGCGCGTCACCAGGAGTCCCGGAACTGGCGGCTGGCCACCCATCACTACGCGGCTGCGGGCGAGGTCGCAGACCTCCATCGCGTCATCTCGGGCGCCGCCCGCCAGATCCTGGGCAGCGGCGAGTTCGCCCTTGCCGAGTCGTACCTCGAGCGCTTCCCGCCCACCGCCTCCGATCCCGCCTTCGACATGGTCCGCTCCCGCATGGACCTGCACCGCGACCGGGTCCCTTCGGCATTGCATCGAGCGCGCGCCGCGTTCGCAGCCTTCGAGCCCGGGGTTCCAGACGCAAGAGCCGACTTGGCCTTGGCCAACCTCGTGTCTGTCGAGTTCCACGCAGGCAACCTGGAGGCCGCGCTACGCCTGGCCGAGCAGCTGAAGAGCCGTCGCCCAGAGCGGTCAGTCGAGGCCATCGCTTCCGCCACCGTACAGGCTCTGGTGGCATCGACAGACGGTGATCTTGTCGACTATGTCAACTCTCTTACCGCTATGGTCGACCTCTACCAAACCCGCGGCGATGCACACTTTCTCGGGATCACGCAGCTCAACCTTTCAGAAGCACATCGTTCGCTCGGACAGGCGAGCCTGGCCCTTGAGTGGGCGACCGCAGCGATCGCTACGCTCCAGGGGAGTTCGTCAAGCCATGAGCTGGCCACGGCGAGGACTGCGCGGGCCTGGGCTCTCGCACACCTGGGTCGCTTTGAGGAAAGCGTCGTTGAGCTCGATCTTGCTCTGGCGGCGCCTCATGCCCTCGGTCGGCACGAAATCCTTCAGGCGGCTGGCGACATTCACAGCTGGTATGGAGACGGAGAAACCGGGAAGACGTTGCTCGATGAGGCGCGGCTGGCTCAGACCGGACCGACAGATGCCTGGATCGTGGGCACGGCCCAGAACCTGGTACAGCTTCGTCGTTTCGACGAGGCCGAGCAGCTCCTGAACAACGCGAAGTTGGGTTCGCTGAGTGCCGAGGTTGCGCACAAGAGCCGCCATCTGGTCGTGAGGGCAATGCTCGCGGTCGCAAGAAGTGACGACGACGCCCGCGAACGCGTCGCGGTCGCGGAGGTCCATGCTCATTCTCAGCAGGCAGGTCTCTGGGTCGCTGTCGCCCAGCTCCTGAGAGGCGTCGCTGGTGACCCCGATGAGCTCAACGCAGCTGTCCGGGCGGCGTACCTCCGGGATTCTGCCATCGTCAGCATCGTGGCCGAGTTGGTCGCGCGGCGACTGCCCCAGATCGAAGCATCGCTTCTGGCGATGACCTACGACGAGGCCATCAAGCGGCCCGGCAGATGGCGACCGGTCTTGCGAAGGATTCTCGAGCTCGACTCGGCGCCGGCGAAGCTGGAGGCAGGACGCCTGCTTGACGTCATCGGCACAAGCGCCGACGTGGGGCCGCTGCGAAGCCTGGCCCGCTCACTGAGGGGGCGCAACGCGGACTCGGAGCTCGGCCGGCGCCTGGCGCGCCGGCTGGCGCCTCGGGTGTTCGTAGAAGATCAGGGCCGCGTGACGATCAGACTCGGCGACCGGGTCATCGCGGGCACCGAAGTCCGCCGCAAGGTGCTCTCGCTGCTCTGCTACCTGCTCACACGACCCGACCTCTCCGCGACCCGGGACCAGGTGCTGGACGCCCTCTGGCCCGACATGGAGCCTGACGTGGCCGCCAACTCCCTGAATCAGACGGTCTACTTCCTCCGCCGCGTGTTCGAGCCCGAGTACGGCGAGGACATGTCACCCAGATACGTCCATCACGATTCCGACGTGCTCTGGCTCGACCCAGAGCTGATCACGAGCCGAAGCCGGCTGTGTCGTGACCTGATCCGGACGTGCGCCTCAACCGGGTCCCCGGAGGACGTCCAGGCACTCAGCGACGCCTATGTCGGTCGGTTTGCGCTCGATTTCGCCTACGAGGAATGGGCGTCGCCATACCGGGACTCGCTCCACGCGGCGTACCTCGAGGTCGTCGAGCGAGCGATTCACGCCGACGCCAGCTCGGGTCACTACGACCGCGGGATCGCCATTGCCCGTCGCGCCGTCGAGGTGGACCCCGAGGCCGAGCAGCTCGAACTCGCCCTGCTGCGCCTCTACCACGTCACCGGTGCGCATGCGGCGGCCGCCGAGCAGTATGGCCACTACTCAGCAGTTCTCCGCAATGAGCTGGGCGTCGAGCCGCCGACGCTCGAGGCCCTGTAAGGCCGTCGAGCGAGCATCCAGCCTGATACGCAGGCTTGCGTATTGACCTTGGCAGCCGTCGCTCCCTATAGTCCGGCCACTTCGTGGTACGGAAGTACTAGGAAGCAATGTCAAGACGCTCGGACGCGCCGATGCTCTGCCTGAAATGGGCACTTAGGGTGGAGCGGAGCGAGTAGTGCAACCGACCGACCATGTGTCAGGTCGGTTTTCGTGTCTTCGGGCACGAGGGCCGCGAGGAGGAACGAGCGTGAAGCCGGAAACC
>JAJYMD010000384.1 GCA_021787255.1 Actinomycetes bacterium
CGGTCTTCCACTGGAGCGAGCGCCGGTGGGTGGTATTGATCTGGCGTCTGATCGAGTCGAGGCCGTCCTGGTCGTAGGCAGCGGGACCGCCCTCGCCACCGCGCGTGCTCACGGGGTGGCATTCCTGAGTGCCTTACAGGGGGTTCTCAGATCGCAGCGGACGCGTGTCCAACGGGCTCGTCCCCCCGGGGAGGTGTGCCAGCGTATTGGTACCAGAGGAGGAAAGCCCCGGCCCGGATCAGGATGATGCTCCTGGCCCGACCCACGCTGTACTGTTCGAGGTGCTGGTCCGAGCGACGCGCCGGTCGGCGAGCGGTCGGGGAGCCGGTGAGAGAGGATGGCCGAGAGGTGGGTCGAACGCTGTACGAGTGGGCGGAGCCTCGCCTGGACGTGCGTGAGGGGATCCTGGCAGACGCGGTGTTCGCCGCCAGCCTGGACGAGGTCGTCGCTGGGACGGCTCCCCCTGCTTACGGCGACCCCGCGGCGTTCTTCTCGGCCACGCATCCTTCGGCCGGGCTGAAGACACTCCTCGCCGAGGTGTTCGGCCGGCTGAGCGGCGTGCAACCCGACGCCCCGCCGGTGATCAGGCTGGAGACCAACCTCGGTGGCGGCAAGACCCACGACTTGATCGCCGCCTACCACACGGCCCGGGGCGGTCTCGACCCTGCGGTCGCGGCGGAGTTCCTGGATCCGGCACGCATCCCGACGGAGCCGGTGCGGGTCGGGGTGTTCGTCGGGACCAGCGTGGGCGCCACCTCCTTCCCGCCAAAGGATGGGATCACCCCAAGGACGCCCTGGGGGCATCTCGCCCTTGCGCTCGGCGGCGTTGAGGCCTTCGAGCTGGTCCGCGCCGACGACGAGGGGCTGACCGCTCCGGGTTCGGCGGCATTGGGGGAGGCGCTCGGAAGCGGGCCGGCGCTGATCCTCATCGACGAGTTGGCGGCGTACCTTGCCAAGGCGGGCGGGGTTACCGTGGGATCGACGAGCCTGGCCACCCAGACGACCGCGTTCTTGATGAGCCTGATCGAGGCGGTCTCCTCGCGATCCCGGGCAGCGCTGGTGCTGACGTCGACGCAGGTGACCGACGCGTTCGGAGACCAGACGTCGACCGTCCTCGGGGCAGTGGATGAGGCAATGTCGCTCGTGGCTCGCAAGGAGCACGTCTTGCGTCCGAGTGACGAGGCGGACCTCCCCGCGATCCTCTCACGCCGCCTCTTCGCCCGGGTCGACACCTCCGCGGCTGTGGAGGTGGCTGCTTCCTACCAGAGGCTGGCCGAGAGTGCGATCGAGGCCGGACTGGAGCTGCCGGATTCCATGCGCAGCGGATGGGCCAGAGCGGTCGAGTCGTCGTACCCGTTCCACCCGGATCTGCTCACCGTGCTGGACAAGCGCCTCTCGACCATCCCGAACTTCCAGCGGACGAGGGGAGCGCTCCGGCTGCTCGCCCGCACCGTCCGCCACCTCTGGGCGGAGCAGCCCGACGCTGAGCTGATCCACACGCACCACGTCGACCTCTCGGACCCCGACAACGTAGAGGACTTGTCCTCCCGCCTGGACCGACCGGCCTTGGAGCCGGTGATCCGAGCCGACATCGCTGGTCAGCCTGGCGGCGAAGAGAGCCACGCCGACGGGGTCGACGCAGCAATGGCCGCCGGGGCCCCCTACGCGCGGAGGATCGCAACCGCCGCCTACCTGTGGTCGCTCACCCGCGACATCCCGGGGGCCCCCGCCGGGACGTTGATCGGCTCGGTCCTCGCCCCGGGCGACGACCCGAACGTGGTTGCCAAGGCGCTCGATCTGCTCGAAGCCAGCGCGTGGTACCTGACCGTCGATGTCCGCGGGTACCGGTTCTCGACCGAAGCGAGTCTGCCGAAGCTCGTGCAGGAGGCAGAGGCCCAGGTGTTGCCGGGCCGGGCACGGACGGAGGCCACCGACATCCTGGCGCGCCAGTTCAGGGACTCGGCGCTCACGGTGCGCCGCAGCTGGGAGGACGCCAAGGTCCCGGACCGCTCCGACGCCGCCTGGCTGGTGATCCTCCACTGGGACGAGCTCGGGGACGCGCATGGCGTCACCGACCCGTCGTCACCGCCCCCCCAGGTGCTGGAGCTCTGGGAGAAGAAGCCGGACGGTGGCCTCCGAGACTTTCGAAATCGCCTCGTTTTCCTCGTCCCGTCCGCGTCGACCCACGACGCCATGATCCGGGCCGTCCGCCGGAAGCTCGCCCTCTTCGATCTCCGTTCCGCAGGCGAGGCTCTCCGGGCGCTACCGGAGGACAAGCGTGCCCAGTTGGAGAGGATGGCAAAGGAGTCCGAGCTCGAGGCTCGCGTCGCGGTCTGCAACCACGTGAACGTCCTCTACGTTCCCGAGGCTCGGGGTCTCGAAGGCTTCGAGCTCGAGACGACCACCACCGCGAGCGTCAAGGCGAACCAGACCGCCGCCATCGTCGAGCGTCTCGCTGCCATGGACAAGACGCTCGCTACCGGTGATCGTCCGCTCGACCCGGCCATGGTTGCCGCACGCCTCGGCGCCCAGCTCAGCCGACCGATGGCCACCGCAGAGCTCGTGCGGGTCTTCGCCCGCCGGAGCGACCTCCGACTGGTGCTCGACCAGGACCAGCTCCGAGCACTCATCCTCGCCGGGGTGCGCAACGGGGTGTGGGAGTACGAGGATCCCGAGCGGGGCGATGCTGGCTGGGCCACCCGAAGTGCGCCGACCGCGGCCGTACGAATCGCCGAGGACACCTTCCTCCACCCCACCGGCTCGGCCCCGCCTCCTGCGTCTGACGACGTCCCGGATCTTGCCCCACCCCCGCCCTCTTTCACCGCCGGGGGATTCCTCGGAACTGGCAAGGCCGACGTTGCACTCACGGCCGCCAGACAGAAGGCGGCCGACGCCCGGAGCGAGACCATCGCGGCCATCTCCGTTGCGATCGACGAGATCGGCCCCGGGACGGCAGTCGAGCTGGCCAGGCTCCTCTCGCTGGTCCCGGCGACAGCCCCCGCCACCAGGGTGAGCTACGCGATCGAGGTACGGATCGACTTTGAGGGACGGGGAGAGTTCCTCAAGGTAAGCTTCGCTGGGCCAGCCAGCGACTACGGGCCGCTCAGGTCCGCGCTGG
>JAJYMD010000171.1 GCA_021787255.1 Actinomycetes bacterium
CCGAGCGCCCGCGCTCGACCATCTGGCGCTCTACGCGCACGAGGTACCGGCGGACGATCGGTCCGAAGTCGGCAACGAGCACCGTAGAAGACGTTCGCTCGTACTCGCGCCACTCCCTCGCGACGGCGTGGGAGAGCGAGATCGACGTGTCCTCCCCCAGCTCCTTTCGCAGGATCTCGGCCGCGCGACGCTCGTGTGCCGGGTTACGGTAGCTGAAGAGGAACGCCACGGCGATCGACTCGAAGCCTTCTTCGCGGAAACGCGCGGCGGCGCGCCGCACGGCATCTTCGTCGAGAGGGCACCGTTCCTCCCCTGCGTAGTTCAGCCGGCCGCCGATCTCGATCGTGTCCCGTCGGGGCACCAACGGCGCCGGCTTGCGGTAGTGCAGGTCGTACAGGTTCATCCGAGGACCGCGCGCGATCTGGTACACGTCTCCGGTGCCCTCGGTGACGAGCAGGAGCACCCTGGCACCTCGGCGCTCGAGGAACGCGTTCAGCCCTTGGGTAGTCCCGTGCACGGTGAAGGAGATCTCCCCGGGGGAGTCGATGACCTGATCGAGCGCTGCGAACACGCCTTCGGTCAAGTCCGCGGGCGTCGTCGACGACTTCGCCGCGGCGTAGGTTCTCGTCTCTTCGTCGTATGCGACGACGTCGGTGAAGGTGCCGCCGATGTCCATCGACACGCGGTATCGGCTCATGGCTCTCGGTCCTCGCTGCCACGACGGCCGTGGATCGGTCCGACGGCGATCGCGACCTCGTAGAGCGATCCACCGCCGTCCGGACCTTCGACGGGCGTGAACACCGCAGCCGCCCTCTTCGCGTTCTGCGCCCGCCACGGATCCTCGACCCAGGTTCGGTAGGCCTGCCTGCTCTGCCACAGAGCGGTGACGAGCGCGGGAGCTTCCTCGTCGTCGGGGACCTGCAGCTCCGCCCCGAGGAAGCCCGGGGTCCTGGCGGATCGCTCCAGCACGCCCTCTGCGGCGAAGAACCGCTCGATCGCACCGGGACCTCCGGAGACCTGCCGCAGGTAGAGCACACTTCTGACCACGTCACCCCCCGTGCCGAGCTCGACAACTTTCCGGTTTCACAGAAGTTACCTTTCCCAGACAGTAAACTCGGTGTTCGAAACCAGTCAAGTCGGCCGTGGCGGAAGCCGTCCGCAGCTGGCCACGCAGAACGAGACACCAAGGGCGCGATGGGAGTGGCTGGACCTGTCAGGGCCTCTGCGCCGGGCAATCTACGATCGCCAGTGGTCGGGGCCACGGCACGGCCCCCGGGGGAACGATGACGACAGACGAAGTGGTGAGGAACGTGGGTCGCCAACTTCGGCGCATTCGACGCTCTCGAGGGATGACGCTCGCCCAATTGGCCCGTCGGGCTGGCTGCACCGACAGCTACCTGTCGAGCGTCGAGAGCGGAGCGATCACCCCGACGCTGAGCTCGATCTCGACCCTCGCTGCCGTGCTCGGCGCCGACGTGAGCGCCTTCTTCCGTTCAGCTCCAGAGGAGAGAGTCCACGTCCAGCGAGCCGCGTCTTCGCGTCGCCTGCGGATCTCGCAGACCGCGAGCCAGACCTACACCATCTTGTCGTCGCGGAGGCTCGAGCCTTCCTTCACCGGCCTGATCGAAGACCTTGCACCGACTCCGGACGAGACGTCCTACCGGTATTTCGGCGAGCGATTCCTCGTGATGCTCGAGGGCACGTTAACGGCGTGGATCGGCGCAGAGGAGTACACCCTCGGTCCCTTCGACACGCTCCACTACTCTTCACACCCCGCGCACCTCGTCCGCGTCACGTCCCCCCAGCCGGCGCGCATCCTCTGGGTCGTCACCCCTGCGCTCCTGTGACCGACCCGAGGAACCGACGGCCGTATGGTCCCATGCCCGCCCCTCGTCCCGAAGACCCGAGCACAGGGGCGCCAGCGCAATCTCAGGGCCTTGCGAACACCACCCTCGCTGCAAGGATCGGCCGTCAGCTCCGCCAGCGACGGAAGGCTCTCGCACTGACCCTCGCTCAGGTCTCCGAACGCTCGACCCTCTCCGTCTCCTTTCTCTCGGCTGTCGAGAACGGCACGAACCTCCCCTCCCTCCCTTCGCTGGTGCGGATCACCGATGCCCTCGAGACGGACCTGCCGACGCTCCTCGTCGCCGAGGGAGCGAGCCGGGTCCGCACCGGGAAGCTGTCCGAGGACGAGCCGTTGATCGAGCTCTCTCACCCCGAGCTCCAGCTGACCGCGATCGCACTTCGGTTCTCCCCTGGAGACGAGCCGCACCTCCCGCTGCCCACCAAAGACCACGACGTCTTCTGCTACGTCGTGTCCGGCGAGCTGCAGGTGTCCCTCGACGAAGCGCCTCCGATCACGCTGTCGGACGAGGACGCGCTCGACGTTCGCAATGCATCCGTCATCCACATCCGGGCAGGACGCCCGACCTTGTCGGTCTGGACGTCCTGCCCCGTGCGCGTGTGACAACGCGTTCGTCACCAACGCGTTGATCAACCGCCCTGGCTCAAATGCTGCCGAAGACCCCAAGTACGCAGCAGAGCTCCGGGCAGTCCTGAACACTCCCGCTGACCAGCTCTCGCGAAATCGGAAGCGTTGCAGACGGTTACACATACCTGTTGGCGACATGACCGGGTGCGGCCGAAAGCTGGACCATGCACCGGTAGGCGGAGATCGAGAACAGCTCTTCCTCCTCCCGCCGAGGATGCCCGACTGGCTCCAAGACGGGATCCCGTACAGAGCTCCCGTACAGAGCTCCCGTACAGAGCAAGGACGCCCTCGGTCTCCCCCCGAGCGCACTCCACGGGACGCGTCGCGGGCTACGACTTCGTGAACTTCTCCAGCACCGATTCGTCGAGCCCGAGATCCAAGACCTTCGAAGGCGACAACGCCGTCTTCGCGATGCCCGCCTGCACCAGGATGCCGTCGATGCGCGTCCACGCCCGCTGCATGCCCCCTGCCTTGTAGAACGCGAGCGTCTCCTTCGAATTCGGCCAACCCTCGGCGGACATCTGCTCGAGAAATGGCTTGATCGATGGCGCGCGCGTGAACTGGGCCACGATGGAAGCGGACTCACGCAAGTGCGTTGCTCGGTAATTCCTCACCATG
>JAJYMD010000389.1 GCA_021787255.1 Actinomycetes bacterium
AGCGCGAGCCGACCGAGGTTGAACACCGCGTCCGCGCGCGCGACGCGCTCGGGGAGCACGGCGCGCGCCCGTGCCGTCTCGAGCGTCCGATCGGGCACGACCGCGACGAACGCGAGACCCGCGTCGAGCGGCAGCTTCGACACCCGCCAGCCGTTGCCGAGCGCGTTCACGCCAACGAGCCCCCCCGAGAAGGCGGCGGCCGCGTTGTCCGCGTGACCGTCCACGCGTGCGGCGACCGCGAGCGGGTCGTCCGCACCGGCGGCCGCGGCCGCGGCCAGCGCGATCGCCGCGGACGAGCCGAGCCCTCGGGCGACGGGCACCTCCGAGCGGACGCTGATCGCGAGCCGGTCGTGCCCGCACACCGCGGCGGCCACTCGCGCGGCGAGATGGGAGGCGTCCGCCGGCAGGTCCGCCCCCTCGCCGGCGCTCGTCACGCGCAGCCGGTCGGCCGGCTCGACCTCGACCTCCACGTACAGGTCGAGCGCGACCGCGAGCACGTCGAGACCGGGTCCGAGGTTGGCCGAGGAGGCCGGGGCGCGGGCGCGCACGAGACGAACCTCAGGGCACGTTCGCCGCGAGCTGCACGGGCACCGACACCCGCTGGTCCGCGAACCTGAACGCGGCCGTGCCGATCACGGTCCCCTTCTCGGTCCCCGGCCGCGGCGCACGGACGTCGACGGCCACGTGGACGTGGGCGACCCCGACTGCGAGCACGCTCGCCGGGGCGGCCGTCGTCACCGGGACGGTCCGCGCTCCGGTCTCGACCTCCGCCACGACCGTTCCCTTCGCGGCCACCAACGTCGCTCGGACCCGCGCCGACGCGGCTCTCGCGATCGCCAGCGCGTCTTTGCCCGCGACCTCGAGCACTGTCGGGCCCTGCTGGGACGTGACGGCTGCGAGCGAGAGGAGGGTGCGGCCAGCGACCGACACGCGGTAGGCGAGCACGTCGCCACCGCCCGCGGCCCCGGTAAACCCTGA
This sequence comes from Actinomycetes bacterium, assembly GCA_021787255.1. The sequence goes on from JAJYMD010000389.1 coordinate 979, forward strand.
CTTGACCCCCACCACGCCTGTCGTGCCGACCAGCGGCGTGTAGGACTCGACGGTCCCGGCCAGCGGGAGCCGGGCCGAGGGCATCGCCACGATCTGGGCGAAGACGGGGTTGGCCATCGCTGCCGCCGCGACGCGCAGCAGGTCCGCGGCGGTCGACCTGGACGACGCCGAGAACCCGCTCGAGTCGGCGAAATGCGTCCGACGCATGCCGAGGGCCGAAGCGGCGGCGTTCATCTTCGCCACGAAGGCCCCGAGGCTGCCCGCGTCCCAGCACGCGAGCGCGTACGCCACGTCGTTCGCCGAGTGGACGAGCAGTGCTTCGAGCATCTGGTGCTCCGTGAGCACCTCGCCTGCCTGGAGGACGACGTTGGCTTGGTCGGTGACCGTGTCGATCCCGAATTGCGCCGCGTCCGCTCTGGTCATCGTCACACGGGGGCCCTGCTCGCCGAGGGCCAGCGGATGGTCCCGCAGCACCACGTAGGCCGTCATGATCTTGGTCATGCTCGCGACGGGGACGGAGCGCTCCGTGCCCGACTGCGCCCGGAAGCCAACGGCGGGGATGTCCACCGCGGCCTGACCGGTCACGGGCCACGGGAGCTTGGGCAGAGTGGCCGCACCCGAAGCAGCCCCGGCGACCGTCACCCGCGCCAGCGTCACGCGGACCTTTGCCCTCGCGGACGCGCCCACGCCGCGACCCGACCCGACGAGGGACGCGAGAAGCAGGCCGAGCAGGCTGAGCCCGGCCAGCGTGCGAAGGAGACGGCGGCGGCGGCGCACTGCCCTTCGGCGCGACGCGGAGCTACGCCGGCGCGCGTCGGACGTCGCCACCGGGCGCGACGGGCCCGTGGCGACTCGCGAGCCCCATCCGGCGGGCTGCGACCCCCACGGCTCCACCCGAGGGTCACGTACCACCCTCGGACCTCGCGGCCGGGTCGAGATCACGACTCGTCAGGTCCACGAGGCCGGGCGTCCAGTTCCTCTGGCGTCATGAGGACGGCCCGTGCCTTGGAACCCTCAGAAGGTCCGACGACGCCGCGACGCTCGAGGAGGTCCATGAGACGGCCGGCGCGTGCGAAGCCGACGCGCAGCTTGCGCTGGATCATCGAGGTCGAGCCCAGCTGGCTGCGGACGACCAGCTCCAGCGCCGTCTCGAGCAGCTCGTCGTCGTCCCCCCCCACCGCCGCGCCCGAGGGCAGGTCGTCGGCTCCTTGGAAGGCGACGACCGGCTCGGCCACACGTCCCTGGCGGCGCCAGTGGGCGACCACCGCGCGTACCTCCGCCTCGGACACCCATGGGGCTTGCAGGCGCCGCGGGACGCTGGAGGAGGCCGTCAGCAGCAGCATGTCGCCCTTGCCGACCAGCCGCTCGGCTCCCGGTTGGTCCAAGATGACCCGGCTGTCGGCGAGCGAGGAGACCGAGAACGCCATGCGGCTCGGGACGTTCGCCTTGATCAGGCCCGTGATGACGTCCACCGAGGGTCGCTGGGTGGCGAGCACGAGATGGATGCCCACGGCCCTCGCCATCTGGGCGATGCGGCACACCGACTCCTCGACGTCGCGTGCGGCGACCATCATGAGGTCGTTCAGCTCGTCGACCACGACGAGCACGAACGGCAGCCGTTCGGGAACGGCCTCGCCAGCAGCCGCCTCACCGCCTCCGGCCTCGCCGGCAGCCGCCTCACCGCCTCCGGCCTCGCCGGCAGCCGCCTCACCGCCTCCGGCCTCGCCAGCAGCCGCCTCACCGCCTCCGGGCTTCCCCGGCGCGGCCCGAGCCGCGACCGAAGCGCCGCACGACGGGCCGAGCTCTCCCCGATCGAGCGCGTCGTGATAGCCGGTGATGTCGCGCATCCCGTGCTCGGCAAGGACGTCGTAGCGGCGCTCCATCTCCTTCACCGCCCAGCTCAACGCGTTCGCGGCCTTCTTCGGGTCGACGACCACCGGGGTGAGCAGGTGCGGGAGCCCGTTGTACTGGCCGAGCTCCACTCGCTTGGGGTCGACGAGGATGAGACGGACCTCGTCGGGGGTGGCCCGCATCAGCACGGAGGTGACGAGCGAGTTGATGCACGAAGACTTGCCCGCGCCCGTCGCGCCGGAGATGAGCACGTGGGGCATGTCGGCGAGGTTG
>JAJYMD010000312.1 GCA_021787255.1 Actinomycetes bacterium
GCGTCACAGTCGGCGTCAGCAGGTGCGAGGCACGCCGCTCCGCGTGAAGCTGCGACCTGGCGCGGGTGCAGGCGCGGGGGCAGGCGTCACGGGACGCTCCCCTCGCGCGCGCTCGGGCTGGTGCGGTCGAACGCCCGATTGCGTTCGCATGCCGAGCGAATGTACGTCACAGTTCCGATGAGCCATTCTCAGTGCGCCGCACGCCCGTGTCAAGGCGAAGTGCGGGCGAAGACCGTCCGCGCTCGCCGAGACCGAAAGGGACCCGGGACGCCGGCGTCGCAGGAGGACCGGGGCCTCGGGGGAGACCGACGTCGCCTCAGCTCCCGACTGTCTCGGCGCTCGGTCGGGCTCGTGCCGTCGTCTGTGGTCCGAGCAGCTCCAGGCGCTGCAGCTCGATGGGAACATTGCCGTTGAGCCACAGCGTGTCGTGGAAACGCCGCAGGTCGAACCGGTCCCCTTGGGCGCGCACCGCGTCGGCCAAGAGCCGCTGGATCTGGCGCTTGCCGACCTGGTAGCTGAGACCCTGGCCAGGGGAGGCGGCGAAGGACGCGGCCTCCTCTGCCGCCGTAACCGTGTCCATCGGCACGGCGGATGCGAGGTAGTCGCGAGCGTCCGCGAGGGTCATGTCCCCGGTCGCGAGCCGCACGTCCACCTCCACGCGCAGGGCGCGCAGGCGCATGAAGGAGAGGATCGCCGCCCTGGTGGGTGAGCTGTCCGGGAAGTAGCCCGCTTGCAGCATCATCTCCTCGTGGTAGAAGGCGATGCCTTCGTTCGCGCACGAGTCGTAGTAGCGGCGCCGCAGAGGGTCCGGATGGCGCCACGAGAGCGCGAGCTGCTGATAGTGGACGCCCTCGTGCACGATCATGGAGCGGGGGTCCCGAGCGTTGGCTGCGAAGAAGTACGGCAGGTCGTCGGTGACCGGTGGCAGATAGCGGACCCCGTTCTCGTCGAGGCGCGACTCGGAGGTGAGGTCGTCGGTGACGCCAAGCCACGAGATCGCCTGGAGGTACGCGGGCATCGGCACCATCAGGTAGTGGCCGAGCGTCTCGGGCTGGCTCAGGATCCCGCGCGCTTCGTAGAAGGCGCGGATGGCCGCCTCCTCCTCCGCGGCCCGGCGTACGAGCCGCTCCAGGTCGTCGAGCTTCCCATGGCTCGCCGGCGGACGCGTCGCCTCAGCCGCGGACAGCGCAACCGCCCTGGCGTGCTCCACCCGTGCCAGCTCCAGCAGCTCAGCGGGAGAGTACGGCACCAAGGCGACCTCGCGAAGGAACCGGCCGAGGGCTTCCTCGCCGATCGGACGCCACTTGCGCAACCCACCGCCGCCGGCTGCGAGCCAGTCGCGGTAGGAGCCGAGCGCCTTGGCAGCCCCACTCGCCGCGGTCTCCAGGCGACCGCGCAGCTCCGCCGGGAACGCAGGTGCGAGCGCCTCCTGGAGGGCCGCGATCTGCTCTTCCACGCGCCCGAGCTCGTCGACGGTGACCGCGGCGAACGGCTCGACGGCCTCGCCCGCAAGGTTCTCGCGCGCGACCGACAGGACCGGTCCGGTCGCGTCCAGGGCGTGCAGCACGCTGCGCGCCCGCTCGGCGTCGAACGGACGGTGCTCGACGAGCAGATCGAAGACCACCCCGAGCGTCTGGTCCACGTAGAAGCTTGGCTGGCGACGCCAGGGCTCGAGGACCTCGAGCTCGAAGCGCGCACGCGCGATCGCGCTCCCGACCAGCGCGTGGTCGACCACCAACTCGACCGGCGCACCTGCGATCTCGATCGAGCGGTGGGCGAGCTCGAGCTCGTCGAGCCGCGCCCGGTAGCGCTCGATCGCGGCGGCGCTCCAGTCCGGGAGCCAGCCGGCGGGCCGTTCGATGCGCTGGACGTCGTCGAGAGTCCGCGGCTGCTCGGCGGCGCGCCAGGTCCAGAACGCGCTGCCGAGCTCCTGGATCCGTTCCTCCAGGCGGCCGTGCCCGGTGCTCACCGGTCGCTCCTTTTGCCCGCGTCGTCTCGTCGCACGGCCTGGGTGGGCTGGTCGTGCGCCTGCTCGACCGCATCGGGTCCAGAAAGCAGCGGCGTGCGCCGGCGGAACGCCTCGAGCGCCATCAAGGCCGAGTCCCTCCACAGCACGTGGTCGCGCCAGCGCTCGCGGGGGAAACGGGACTCGACGGCACCGGCAACCTGCGTCACCATCGCGTCGGTCCACGGATCGTCCTGGCCACGCTCGGCCCCCATGCGGGCGTACGCGGGACCCATGCGCGCCGCGTGCGCCTCGATGCCGCCTTCGGTGTTGAGCGCGACCGTCTCGAAGGGCCCCAGGAAGGCCCACCGTCGCCCAAGGCCGTCTCGCACCACCCTGTCGACGTCGAGCGGATCGACGACGCCGTCGCGCACCAGGCAGTACGCCTCTCGCAGCACCGCCCCTTGCAGCCGATTGAAGACGAACCCCTCGACCTCCTTTCGGAGGCGGACGGGGGACATGCCCACGGAGACGAGCAGCGCGTGGGCTCGATCGAGCGTCCTGGTGTCGGTGAGGGGCGAGGGGACGAGCTCGACGACGGGGAGCAGGTAGGGGGGGTTGCCCGGATGGGCGACCAGCAGCCGGCTCGGGTCGTCGACCGCCGGGGCGAGCGACGAGGGCGGGATCGCCGAGGAAGACGAGGCGAGCACCGCGTCCGGCGCAACAAGCGCCTCGAGCTCTCGGAACACCCCTCGCTTCAGGTCGAGATCCTCCGGAGCGCACTCCTGGACGTAGGACGCGCCGCGCGCCGCAGCACGGAGATCGCCGACCAGTGCAACCCGCGCCCCGACCTCCTCGGGCTCCTCGTCGAGCAGCTCGTGCTCTGCCAGCGCTCGCAGGCGCCGCTCGAGATCCTCGCGCGCGCGCTCCCGACGCACGTCGTCGGGCTCGTAGAGCGTGACGGGACGCTTCGCCCGTGCAAAGACGATCGACCAGGCGACGCCGATGGTCCCTGCTCCGACCACGGCGATCGACGAGCTCACGCGTCGTCCTCGGATGCTCCCATCGCTCGGGTATCGTACCCACGATCGCATGGCGAACCTCCAATCCTTCTCCATCACCGGTGACGGGATCGGGCCGGCACGCGCGCGGGCG
>JAJYMD010000333.1 GCA_021787255.1 Actinomycetes bacterium
GAGCGTGCGGGAGCCCTGCTCGACCTCCACCGTCCGACCCTGGACTTCGTCTCGCTCGCGCGCGGGATGGGCGTCCCCGCTGAGCGGGCGACCGACGCGGAGGGCCTCGCTTCGCTCCTCGAGCGCAGCTTCTCGGAAGACGGGCCGATGCTCGTCGAGGCCGTCCTCGGCTGACAACCCGTCCGGCGGCGCCGTCAGGCCCACAGCGTCCGGCTGGCGATCCGCGCACCTTCTGCCATCGCGGCGAGCTTCGCCCAGGTGACCCGGGGGTCGACGGTGAGTAGCGCGGCGAAGGTCGCGAAGCCGCAGTCGCTGCCCGCAAGGACCCGCTCCCTGCCGACGAGGCGGGCGTAGCGCACGAGGCGCTCGGCGACGAGCTCGGGGTGCTCCACGAAGTTGGTGGTCGAGTCGACGACGCCCGGGATGAGGACCTTGCCGTCCGGCAGACGCATGTCCTCGAACACGCGCCATTCGTGCTCGTGCCGGGGGTTGGCCGCCTCGAAGGAGACGGCGGCCGGGCGAGCCGCGAGGACGAGGTCGGCGATGGTCGCGAGCGGGACGTCGAGCAGGTGCGGACCCTCGTAGTTGCCCCAGCACAGGTGGAGCCGCATCCGGTCCGCCGGGATGTCGCGGGTCGCGTGGTCGAGTGCCTCGAGCCGAAGCGCGACGGTCTTGCGGAACTCCTCCGTCGTCTGCTCCGGGCCGATCGCCCACGCGATCGCGAGGTCCGGGCAGTCGAGCTGGAGGACGAAGCCGGCTCCGGCGATCGCGTCGTACTCCTGCTTCATCGCGTCGGCCAGCGCCTCAAGGTACGCCTCGGTGCTCGGGTAGTAGCGATTGGGCATGAACATCTCGATGACCCCAGGAGACGCGGCGGTCATGAAGGCGTCCGAAGGAGCTGGGGCCACGGCCTTGCCGCTCGATGCGGCGCCGTCGGCGTCGCCGTCGTTGGCCGCGGTCCCCCAGCCAAGGGCGGCCCGCAGGTTCGCGATGTCCTCGTCGAGGGGCGCGCGGTCGACGTAGGCGACGGGTCCCTGGCACGTCGGGTTCGCAAAGACCGCTGCCATGGAAGGATCGGCCACCATCCGCTCGAACAGCTTGGGGAAGGGCTCGAGGTCGCGCAGTCGGAGGGCCACCGGCTCACCGCTGAACCCGCTGAGTCGCTCGGTCACGTACGTCGCGTAGCTCGGTTTCGAGACCTCCCCGTCATTCACGACGTCGACGCCGGCGTCGAGCTGGTGGCGGACGGTCTCGGCGACCGCAGCGCGGACGGAGCCGCCGTCGTGCCGGTCCAAGCCTGTCGGTCTGGGGAGGCTGCCCGTGTGGGTGGTCAAGATGCGTTCGGTGCTGATCTTCATGGGGGCCATGGACCCCACTGTGCAGCCCCGCGGCCACGGGCTCCAGGTACAGCTCGACGCATTTTGCACCGGGACAGATCGACCCGGGTTCGCCTCGTGCAAATCTGTACCGGGTACAGACGACGGAGCAAGGACAACACGGAGCGAGGACAACATGGGCGAGCACACCATGACGATGGGCACCGGCGGTCGCGCAACAGCCACATCGAAGGGCGCGGGCAAAGGCGGCGCTCGGGACGGGGCACCGGCCTCTGGGCGGTCCGCAGATCGCCTGTACCAGCGGGTCGCCGATGCGCTCGAGGCGCAGGTCCGAACCGGCGTCTACCCGGAAGGCACGAGGATGCCCTCGATCCGGCGCCTGCGCGAGCAGCAGCGCGTCAGCACGAGCACGGTCCTCGAGGCGCTCCGCGTCCTGGAGGACCGCGGGGTGGTGCGCGCCCGGCCCCGCTCGGGCCACTACGTGCTGGCCCCAGGCCGCCCGCACGGCGAGCAGCTGGGCGAGCCCGACTCCTCCGCGCCGCCGGGCACGCCGAGCCATGTCGACGCGTCCCTCGCGCTCCGGCTGAACCTCGGGATCGGCAACCCCCAGGAGCCCACCCTCGGTGCAGCCGTCCAAGGTCCCGAGCTCATGCCGATCACCGCGCTGAACCGCCTCATGAGCCAGGTGCTTCGCTACCAGCCCTCCGCCTGCCACTCCTACGATGCGCCGCCCGGCACGCCCGCCCTGCGGCGCGCCGTCGCGCGCCGGGGCGTCGACGCGGGATACTCGGTCAGGCCCGACGAGGTCGTCGTCACGAGCGGCGCGAAAGAGGCCGTGTACCTGTCGATCCGTGCGGTCACCCGGCCGGGCGACGCGGTGGCCATCGAGTCGCCGGCCTACTACGCGCTCCTCGAGGTGCTCGCCTCGCTCGGGCTGCGCGCGCTCGAAGTGGCGACGCACCCGCGTCAGGGCATCGACTTGGACCATCTCGCCCACGTGCTCGCCACCGAGCGCGTCGCCGCCGTGGCGATGGCCGCGAACTTCTCGAACCCGACCGGCTCGTGCATGTCCGATGACGCCAAACGCCGGCTCGTGGCGCTCCTCGAGGCGCACGACGTCCCCCTCGTCGAAGACGACGTCTACGGCGACCTGGTCTTCGAGGGCCCGCGCCCGCGAGCGGTGAAGGCCTTCGACCGCAGCGGCCTCGTGCTCTACTGCGCGTCGTACTCGAAGACGCTCTCGCCGGGGCTCCGTGTGGGCTGGGCGATCCCCGGCCGCTACCAGCAGGAGCTCGAGCTGCTGAAGCTCGTGATGAACCAGGCGACGGCGCCTGCCCCGCAGCTGGCGACCGCGGCGTTCATCGAGAGCGGCGGCTTCGACCGCCACCTGCGCCGGGTCCGTGGGATGTACCGGGAGCAGATGGAACGGACGATCGACGCGGTCACCCGCTCGTTCCCTCGCGAGACCCGGCTCACCCGCCCGGCGGGAGGCCACGTCCTGTGGGTCCAGCTCCCCGAGGGCGTCGACGCGATGGAGCTCTACGAGGCCGCGGGCGCGCTCGGCATCCGGATCGCTCCTGGCCCGATGTTCACCCCGCGCGGCGGCTACGAGGACTTCATCCGGCTGAACACGGGCTTCCGCTGGCAGGAGTCAACCGAGCGCCAGATCGACACGCTCGGCCAGCTGGTCGCCGCGCGCGCCTCGCGTGCTGGTCAGCCCAGCTCCACCACGACGACGGTGTGGTCGGAAGGTTT
>JAJYMD010000026.1 GCA_021787255.1 Actinomycetes bacterium
CGTCTTCGAGTGGTTCATCCGCAACAAGCGGGCCGAGTGGCGCGACTACAACGTCGCGGTCACGCGGTTCGAGCTGGACCGCTACCTGCCGACCCTGTGAGCCTCGGGCGGCTCGTGAACCCCGGGCACCGAGGCAAGGGAAGCCGAGCCCACGGGCTGGGGCGCGGGGGAGCCCACGGGCTGGGGCGCGGGGGAGCCGACGGGTTCCGGCAAGACTGAGCGGGATGGAGCCGCTCGTCTGCTTCCCCGACCCGGTGCTGCCGGTGGTCGACGCGGCCCTGCGCGAGGGGGGGCTCGACTTCCGCGCGGCCTCGACCCTCGAGGCCGCCGACGCCCTCGAGGCGTCGGAGACGAAAGACGGCTGGGGCGGCGCGGTCGTGTCGGCCGCCGACGACCTCTCACGAGCGGTCGCCTTCTGCCGACACCTCCGGCGCAGGGAGGACCCCGTGAGCCCGCTCCTGCTCGTGATCGCAGACGACCAGCTCCGCGAGCTCAAGCTTCGCCACGACCTGTTCGACGACTTCTGCGTCCTGCCGTCACGGCCCGCAGAGATCTCCGCACGCATGGAGCACCTTCTGTGGCGGGCCGGACGCGCTGGCGCCCCGGACGTCATCGAGCACGGGCCGCTCGTGCTGAACCTCGAGACCTATCAAGCCGCCGTGGCCGGGCGCGTGCTGGACCTCACGTACATGGAGTACGAGCTGCTCCGGTTCCTCGCCGCCCATCCCGGAAAGGTGTTCACGCGCGAGACGCTGCTGAACCGGGTGTGGGGCTACGAGTACTACGGCGGGGCGCGTACGGTCGACGTGCACGTCCGGCGTCTCCGAGCGAAGCTCGGCGAGGAGCACGCGCACCTGATCCACACGGTGCGCTCGGTGGGGTACCGCTTCGGCGAGCCGACGTGGTCGCCTGGGCTTCTGCGAGCGCAACCTCATCCGCCCTCCGCCCCACAGCCCTGACCGGGCGGCTCAGGCCAGCGGCGCGTACGCCCAGGCCTCCACCTCGACGCGCGCCCCGATCGGCAGGGACGCCACGCCGATGGCCGAGCGGGCGGGCCGGGGCTCCGGCCAGGTGTCGACCCAGATCCCGTTCACGAACGCGTACTCGGACATGTCGACGAGGAACACCGTCGTCTTGACAACGTCCGCGAGCGTGGCGCCTTCCTGCGCGAGGACGCTCGAGACGTTGGCGAGCGCCTGGCGGAGCTGTGCCTCGGTGCCGCCCTCCACGAGCCGCGGGGCGCCGTCGGGACCCGCCACGGCACCGATCTGGCCGGAGGTGACGACCCAGTCCCCGGCGCGCACGACCGGGCGGTACGGGCCGACCGGTCCGCCGCCCTGTGGCGTGCTCGGCCCGCTCGGCGTGCTCGGCCCGCTCACGAGCGCCGCCGCGTCGGCCAGTCCGGCGCGAGGCCGTCGGCGATCCACGCCGCCGCAGCGGTCGCCGCGAACACCGCGTCGGAGCCGTTCACCGGCCAACGGTCCTCCTGGTGCAAGGTCACGTCCACCCAGGGAGTGTCGCGCGCGGACAGCACGCCGTACGAACGGATCGTGAGGTCCTGGACTTCCCCCGCACCGTCGACCGCGATCCCCTCGCTGCGCACCCATCCGAGCGCCTGGTGGACGGCGCCGAGGCAGTAGGAGCGCAGCACCACCTCGTCGAGCACCTCGCCGGCCCACACCTCGACGTGCACCGTGCCGTCGCGGTCGATCGACACCCGCGCACGACCCCCGGAAGGGGCATGCACCTCGACGGGGGTGCCAGGCTCGAGCGCGCGAGCGGCCGCGCTCGGACTGCGACCGCTCCCTCGCGCGCCTCCTCGCGCGACGAGAGCGAGCACCGCGGACGCGACGAGCGGCTCGGCCCACCCCGCCCCCCGCAGGTCGACCGAGACGGGCGGACCCGCCACGTCGACCGGCTCGACGACGAGGCCCGGAGCCACGGAGGCCACCAGGGCCACGTAGTCGTCGATGCCGGTCGCCTCCGGCGTTCGGGCGACCCGCAGCACACCCGAGCCGTCCTCGCGCATCCCCAGCGCGACCGGAGGCCGCTTCGGAGCGCGGCGGGCGACGTCCTCGCGCGCCCACACGACGCGCACCGGCTCTCGGCGCTCGTCGGCGAGCCGGCGGGCGCAGGCGGCGACCGGCGAGCGGCGCTTGCCTCCGAACGCCCCGCCGTTGGCGAGCGGGCTGGCAGGCATCCGCCCCGGCAGGCACCAGGAGGCGTCGGGCTCGAGGTAGGCGGGCTCCACCCAGGTGGTGCGCAGCACGAGCGTCCAGTCGCCCTCCGGGACGGCGAGCGGATGGCGCAGCGGCGCCGGCGAGTTGCGTCCCTGCACCTTCTTCGAAGCCCGGCGCGCGTCGACGAGGCGTGCCCCGAACGCGAGCGACCCGTCGGCGCGGGGGACCACGACCGTTGCGCCGGGGGGCGCCGTGTCGTCGGCGAACCCTGCGCGGCCGAGCACGGTCTCCCTGGTCGTGTGCTGGTAGGCGGGGCCCTCGAGCTGGGCGCGCCAGGTGGCGAGCAGCGGGTCGCGGGCGGGCGGGTCGATGGCCGTCCAGGCAGGGCGCGAGGGCACGCCGAGACGAGGGCCTCCTCCGGCACCGGACGGCCCGATGTCGACGCCGAGAACCGCGCCGGCAGCCTCCACGATCGACTGCCATCCGGTGCAGCGGCACAGGTGCGCTGCGAGCACGGTGCGGATCAGGGCTTCGTCGACGGGCCTGCCCGAGCCGGTCGCCCGGGTCTCGAGCGCGGCGAGCCGCAGCACGATCCCCGGCGTGCAGAAGCCGCACTGGCTCGCCCCGCTCGCGACGAACGCCTCAGCCCAACGACGAGCCAGCTCCGCCGGCAATCCATCGGCGGTCGTGACCTCACGCCCGCCCACCCGCCGCAGGGGGGTGACGCACGACACGCGCGGAGCGCCGTCGACCCAGACCGTGCAGCAGCCGCACTGCCCCTGGGGGCTGCAGCCGTCCTTCGGCGAGCGGACGCCGAGCACCTCGCGCAACGCGTCGAGGAGCGAGACCGTGTCGTCCTCCACGGACACGTCGCGCCCATCGACGCGGAACGCGACGCT
>JAJYMD010000198.1 GCA_021787255.1 Actinomycetes bacterium
GCGGGCACGGTCGACGCCCAGGTCGGCGAAGACCGGGCGGTTGAGCGCCTCGGTGGCCGCGACGGCCCTGTCGCGCCCGTCATCGGTCAGGCGAGCGAGCGTGCCTCGGCCGTCGTCGGGGTTCGGGAGCCGCTCGACGAGGCCCTGCTCCTCGAGCCGGTCGATCGCGTTGGTGACGCTGGCGGGGTTCACCTGCAGGCGCTCCCCGATCTTGCCGAGCGGGAGCGCGCCCCTTGAAGAGAACGAGAGGAGCATCAGGACTTCGTAGCGGGCGAAGGTCAGTTCGAACGGCCGTAGGGCGGCGTCCGCGCGGGCCAACAGGATCTGCTGGACCCGGATGATCGAGGTCACGACCGCCATGGCCGGTGCGGCATCGCCCCACCCGTGGACGCGCCACTGGCGGCGCGCCTCGGCGATCGGGTCGAAGGGGAGCGGGTCGCGGTCGGCCACTGTGCTCCGGTGCAGGTCAGTTGCGGGGGCGCTGGCGAGGCTGACCGGGCATGGTGCCCGGGCGCAGCCCCCCGCCTCGCTGGCCCTTCTGCCGCTCTTGGCGCCCCGCGGCCCGTCGCAGTGCACGGTTGGTCAGCACGTCGTCCTCCGAACCCATCTCCATCATCTGCTCGACGACCTGCTGGCGCTTGGGCTTGGGGACGCGCCGCAGCTGGCGTTCGAGCCGGCTCAGGTTGTCGGGGAGGGGTCGACCCTTGTCCTGGAGCTTGTCGATGGTCCGAAGGATGCGACGTGCGTAGCGCCGCCGCAGCCACGGGGTGCGGCCGATGAAGCGGGCCGGCGCGTCGCGCACCTTCTTCCACAGCTTGCGTCTGGTGGACGTCGCGGCCATCGCTAGTCCGTCGCCTCTGCGAGCGCGGGCCTGCTCCCGCCGCGCGCGGCCGGTGCCGCCAAGGCGAGTGCCTCTTCCTCTTGGTCTGCGAACTGGGTGTGGTAGAGGAGCGTGTAGAGGCCGCCGGCGGCCAGGAGCTCGGCATGGGTCCCCCGCTCCACGATCCTTCCGCCGTCGACCACGAGCAGCTGGTCCGCGTCGCGCACGGTCGAGAGGCGGTGGGCGATCACGAGCGACGTCCGGCCGACGAGCGCGCGGCGGAGCGCCTCTTGGACGGCAACCTCGGCCTCCGAGTCGAGGTGCGCGGTCGCCTCGTCGAGCACGACGACGTCGGGGGCCTTGAGGATCAGGCGCGCGAGCGAGACCCGCTGCTTCTCGCCCCCCGAGAGCCGGTAGCCGCGCTCGCCGACGAGCGTGTCGAGCCCCTGAGGGAGCCCGGCCACGACGGGGGTGACCTGGGCCTGCTCGAGCGCGGCCATGAGCTCGGCGTCGCTCGCCTCGGGTCGCGCGTAGAGGAGGTTGGCACGCAGCGTGTCGTGGAAGAGGTGGGGGTCCTGGGTGACGACGCCGACCACCTCGCGCAGCGAGTCGAGCGTCGCGTCCCGAACGTCCACACCGCTCACGCGCACGGTCCCGCTCGTCGCGTCGTAGAGCCGTGACACGAGCGCGCTGATCGTGGTCTTGCCAGCACCCGACGGTCCGACGAGCGCCACCATCTGCCCGGGCTCGACCTTGAACGAGACGTCGTGGAGGACCTCCCTGCGCACGGGGGCCTCCAAGACGGCGACCGACTCGAGCGACGCCAAGGAGACGTCGTCGGCGCTCGGGTAGGTGAACGACACGTGGTCGAATTCGATGCTGGCGCTCCCCCGGGGGATCCTCACGGCATCGGGCCGCTCGGCGATCATCGGCGGGAGGTCGAGCACCTCGAAGATGCGCTCGAACGAGACGAGCGTGGTCATCACGTCGAGGTTCACGTTGGAGAGCTGCGTGAGCGGTCCGTAGAGCCGAGCGAGATAGGCGGTGAGGGCGACGACCGTGCCGACGGCGAGGGTCCCGTGCACGGCGGCGACGCCGCCGAAGCCGTAGGCGAACGCGGTCGCAAGCGAGGCGGTGAGCACAAGGGCCACCATGAACATGCGCGCGTACAGCGCCTGGGCGACACCGATGTCGCGGACCCGGGACGCCTTGTCCTCAAAGTTGCGCGCCTCGGCCTGCGGACGGCCGTAGAGCTTCACCAGCATCGCGCCCGAGACGTTGAAGCGCTCCTGCATGACCATGTTCATCTGCGCGTTGAGGTCGTAGCCCTCCTTCGTGAGCGCGCCGATCCTGCGTCCGACCATCCGGGCGGGCACGAGGAAGACCGGGAGCAGCGCGAGCGCGAGGAGCGTGATCTGCCACGACAGGTAGAACATCGCGCCGACCATGATGAGCACGGTGATGAGGTTGCCCACGACGTTCGAGAGGAGTGTCGTGAACGCCTGCTGCGCGCCGATCACGTCGTTGTTGAGGCGGCTCACGAGCGCACCGGTCTGCGTCCTCGTGAAGAACGCGATGGGCATCTTCTGGATGTGCCGGAAGACCTTGGCCCGCATGTCGTAGATGAGGCCCTCGCCGATGATCGCCGACACCCGGCGCTGGTAAAGCGAGAGCGCGGCTGTGAACAGCGCCAGGCCCGCGGCGAGCACCGCAAGCTCGACGACGATCCTGGCGTCGTGGCCGAGGATCCCGCGATCGATGATCGCCCGGAGGATGAGCGGGTTCACCGCGCCGGCGGCGGCGCTCAGCACGACGACCGGGACGAAGACCATGAGGATCTTGCGGTACGGCATCGCGAAGCGGAGCATCCGGCGCGTGGTGCCCTTCTTGACCCGGTGCTGGAGGACCGAGCGGTCCTGGCGGAAGGAGCGCATCCCCATCCATCCCCCGGCCATGCCGTGCGTCGTCGGTGGCATCGCCCCGCTCCTAGACCGTCGAGCCGGATGTCGGGTCGCCCGGGTTCATAGCCGTGTCAGCCTACCGGCCTCTCCTCTCGCGCCCGCTCGGGCGCTCCCCCTCGTGTGCCGACGCCGGGCGGGGCGACGGGCTCGACCGATGCGGCGGGCGCGACAGGCTCCACCGATGCGGCGGGCGCGACGGGCTGCACCGATGCGGCCGGCGCGACGGGGTCCACCGATGCGGCCGGCGCGACGGGCTCGACCGTCACCGAGAGCCTCGCACGGAGACGGGCGAGGGC
>JAJYMD010000476.1 GCA_021787255.1 Actinomycetes bacterium
GACCCGAAGGCCTACGTCTGGGTGAAGACCGCCGACCAGATCCTTGCCTCCCTCGCCCGCTACTGCGAGCGGGTGTCCGCAGCCACCGGCGCGAACGAAGCCTGATGCGACTTATGCCCCGACCCTCTGGATCAGGACACTAGATCACCTCACGTCCAGCGTTCGTGACACACGGTCCCCAGGAAACCCCGGACGGCCCTGGGAGCTCAGCCCGAAAAGCCGAGCACCGCCTTCACCTCGAGGTACTCCTCGAGCCCGAAGACGCCCTGCTCCCTGCCGTTGCCGGACTGCTTGTAGCCGCCGAAGGGCATGTCCGTCCGGTTCGCCGCCCCATTTAACCGCACGTGGCCGGCACGTAGCCGCCTCGCGACCGAGCGTGCGCGGTCGGACTCGCCCCAGACCATCGCGGCGAGCCCATAGTCGGTGTCGTTCGCGATCTCGATCGCCTCCTGCTCGGTCTCGTAGGGAATGATCGTCAGCACCGGGCCGAAGATCTCTGTTCGCGCGATCTTCATCGAGTTGTGCACGCCGGAGAACACCGTCGGCCGGACGAACCAGCCGAACTCGAGGCCGTCCGGGCGTTCGGGCCCGCCGGTGCGGAGCTCGGCGCCCTCGGCGACCCCCTCCGCGATGAGCTGTTGGACCCTCGAGAACTGCGCCTGGCTGGCGAGCGGCCCAATTTCGGTCGCGGGATCGAGCGGATCCCCCACGACGAATTTCCCGGCAGCGGCCGCAGCGATCTCCGCAGCGCGCTCGTGCAGGGGTGCGGGGACGAGCATCCGCGTCATCGCGCTGCACGTCTGGCCGCCGTTCACGTAGCAGGCGGCGACCCCCACTCGCACCGCCTGCTCAAGGTCCGCGTCGTCGAGGATCACGTTGGGTGACTTGCCACCAAGCTCCTGGCAGACCCGCTTCACCGTCGCGGCTGCCTTCTGCGCGACGTCGATTCCCGCGCGCGTCGAGCCAGTGAACGAGACGAGGTCGACCCCCGCATGGGCGGCGAGCGCGGATCCGCTCTCGAGGCCGCGGCCGTGGACGACGTTGAACACTCCGGGCGGCATGCCGGCTCGCTCCATGATCTCGGTGAGGAGGTTCGCGCTAAACGGCGACATCTCACTTGGCTTGAGCACCATCGTGCATCCCGCCGCAAGGGCCGGCGCGACCTTGCAGAGCACCTGATGGAGTGGCCAGTTCCACGGCGTAATGAGCCCACAAACTCCGATCGGCTCCCGGAGGATGCGCGTCGTGCCGTCGTCGACCTCGAACGGGTAGTCGCGCAGCGCCCGCGCGACATCACGGAGCTGATCCGCACCCTTTGGCACCTGGTTGGTGCGGGACAGCGTGATCGGCGAGCCCATCTCCGCGGTCACCGCCTGGGCGAGTTCCTCGGCGGACCGATTGTACTCGTCGAGGATGCTCGCGAGCAGTCTAAGCCGCTCCTCGCGCGAGGTTTCCGACCACGCCGCGAACGCCTTCGTCGCAGCGCCAACCGCGAGGTCGACATCTCGCGCTCCCCCGGCTGGGACGTAGCCGATCACCTCCTCGGTTGCCGGGTTCCGTACTTCGATCTCTCCGTCGGCGTCGCTGCGCCGCCAATGACCGCCGACGTAGATCTCCCGACAATGCTCCCCTGCAATCGCGGACATCTCCCACGACCTCCGATCCGAGTCACATCCCCGTCATCGACCCCGAGCCGAGGCCATGGACGAGGAACCGTTGGACGATCAGGTAGATGACGACGACAGGCACCGAGCTCACCACCGCCGCGGACATGAGCTCGCCGTAGAGGGGGATGCCCGAGGACGCAGTCGTGTTCGCGAAGCGCTGCAGCGTAACCGCCAGCGTCTGGGTGCTGTCGTTTGTGAAGACGCTCGCGAAGAGGACGTCGTTCCAGCCCACGAGGAACGCGAAGACGAACGCCGCGACGATCGCGGGCAGCGCAATCGGCACCATGACCCGCCGGAGTGCGCCGAGACGGGTGCAGCCGTCGATCAGCGCGGCTTCGTCGAGCTCGCGCGGGACGGTGCGCAGGTACGAAACGAGCAGCCACGTCGACAGCGGGACGCCGAAGGTCATGTACGTCACAATGATCGGCCAAAACGATCCGATGAGGTTCACCGAAAGCGTCGTCTGGATCCAGGAGAGGACGGCAAACAGCGGCAGGAGGAGCGTCGTTCCTGGGACCGTCTGCACGGCAACGAGCGTGTACAGGTACGAGCCGCGGCCGACGAAGTCGAAGCGCGTCAACGGGTACGCAGCGAGCAGGCCGACGACTACGGAGGCGATTGCCGCGCTGCCCGCCACAATGAGCGTGTGCAGCAGACCAGCGGCGACCGGTGCGGCGCTCCACATGTCAACGTAATTGCGGACGCTGAGCGTCGCGAAAGAGATCGCCCCAATGGCGACGTCGCTGTTGGGCGTGAGCGACAGCAGCAGCATGTAGACGACCGGTGCGAGCACGACTACCGCAAGCACCGCCACGACGAGGCGGCACAGCCACGGTGACATCAGTTGCTCCGCATCGGCCGCTACTCCCCGCGACACCCTCCGGGCGGGCGCCACGCGCCCTGTGGTCACTGCCATCTTCACCCCCTTATCGGTCGTGCCATGTCAGATCATCCGCGCAGTCATACGCGTGGAACGAATATAGACGTAGCCGGGAATGATCAGAATGACCATCGTGACCACGGCGATCGCAGAGGCCTCGCCGTAGTTGAAGAAGCTGAACGCATTGTAGTAGGCATCGAGTGGCAACACCTCCACCGACGACGGCGGCGGGGAGGAGAACATCACGTACGCGAGCGTGAAGTTTCCGAAGTGGAACAGCGTCGACAGCAGGACACCGAGCTTAAGCATGCCAGCGAGCTCGGGCACGACCACGTGGCGCATGCGCTGCCGCCTCGACGCGCCGTCGAGCGCTGCCGCCTCGAAGCGTTCCTTCGGAATCGCCTGGAGGCCGGCAAGTGTCATGAGGTAGATGAAGGGCCACGTCGCCCAGATCTCGGTGATCTGCATCGCCCAGTAGGCGTGAGGGCCGATGAGCCAGTAGGTGTTGCCGTTGCCGATCCCGAGGCCGCGCATCAGTTTGTCGAGCGCTCCCGACTGGTTCAAAAAGACTATCCGTGCCACTAGGGCGGTGACGAATGTCGGAATTACGTAGGGAACGAGATAGATCGCCCGAACGAGGCCGCTGCCGCGGAAGCGGCGATGGACCGAGAAGGCTGCGAACATCCCGATCGGGAGGATGACGGCCGTCGTCAACACCGAGAAGAGGGAGCTGATGAGGATCGACCGGCCGAGCGAGACCCCGAGCGTGCTCGGCGCGGTAAACGCGTTCACGTAATTCTGGATCCCATGATACGGCGCGGTGAGCCATTCCCGTAACGTCGAGACGTTGAGGTCAAGCAGGCTGAGGATCACCGTGAGACAAACGGGTGCGACGACGATGACGAAAACCGCTACGGCCCCCGGGACGAGCATCCAGAGTGGGCGGTCGATCCAGCGATGCCCCATCCATCGGAGGCCCCGACGAACAACGCCGGCAGGTGGACGGGCATCCTCCATCATTCCCGAGCCTGCGACGCCGCCGAGTCCGCCGCTTCCGCGCGCGGCCGCGCGGGACGTCGAGTCGACCGAAGGCGCCTCGACGGAAGCCGCGTCGAGGACGGCACTCGCGGCAAGCCGTTCGCCGCTGGTCACCGTGCCGCTCGGAACGGCGATGCCGCTAGCTGCTGCGCGCTCGTCGCCGCCGCCCCCCACGAGCGGCTCCCCGGCCGATCGATCCACGTTCCTGCTCCCTCCCATAAGGGACGCGCGGCAACGTGCCGTCTCGCGCCCCGAGATTCTTGTCGCAATAGCCAACTCCGCGGGCCAGCAGCGCTCGCACGCGAGGTGACGCTTTGCCGTCGCCACCAGACCAGCCTGTGCTCGTCTGCGGCGCTCGAGCGCCCGACCGGAGACCTCGCCGGAAACATCAACCCCTGTGCGAGGTTAGAGCGGCAGCCGCACGTATGGTAAGCGATTGCCCGCATCAGCGCGGCGAGCGCCCACAAGAGGGCGAACCGACGGGCGATCGCGACGAGCACCGGTCCGTCACGAGAGGTCGACCTCGATGGCTCGCTCGATCCGGTCCTCGTCAAGCTCCATCCCGAGCCCAGCAGCATCGATCGGCAGCAGCCTTCCGGATACCGGTTCGACGCGGTGCTTCGAGAAGAACTGCACCGTTGGGCTGAACTTGAAGAGATGCTCCTGCACCGGCGCGCCTCCCGGCGGCTGCGCGAGCGAGAAGTGAAGCGTCGCGAGGGGCGTCGTCCCGTGCGGCACGACCGGCACGCCCCGGACACTCGCGAGTGCGGCCATCTTCACCACCTCCGAGATTCCGCCTGACCAGTAGATATCGGGCTGGAAGACGTCGATCGCTTGCACGTCGAGAAGCTGGACGAGCCCCCAGCGCGTGTAGGTGTGCTCGCCGCCAGCGACCGGCAGGCCCGTGCGCCGTCGGATCTCCGCGTACAGCCGTCCCTGCTCCGGCAGGACCGGCTGCTCGATCCAGCGAGGGCGATACTCCGCGATCCGACGGACGAACTCCAGTGCGTATGGCGGGTCGAGCGCGCCCCACGCGTCGATCATCAGATCATCGTCCCCTAGCTCTTCGCGAAGCGCCCGCACGAGCGCGACATTGCCCGCCATGCCCGGCGCACCTGCTGATGGGCCGTAGGCGAGGAACCACTTCTGCGCCGTGAAACCGGCCTCCTTCGCCCATCGAGCCCGCTCCCGCACCCGGCCTAGGTCGGTCACGTCGAAGCCGTACATGCTCGCGTAGGCGGGCACCGCGTCTCTCGTCGGACCGCCGAGCAGCCGGTAACAGGGCAGTCCGAGGAACTTCCCCTTGAGGTCCCATAGCGCGCAGTCCACCGCCGAGAGGGCGAGCATTCCGTCGCCCTGTCGGCCGTGGACAAAGGAGCGGTACGCGAGGTCCCAGGTCCGCTCTGTCGCGAACGGGTCGCTCCCTACGAGCAGCGGCGACAGCTGACGGACCGCGAGCCACGCGGCAGGAAGGCTGATCGGTCCGGCGACACCGCCGACACCGGCGTCTGTCGTTATCTCGAGGAAGAGCGACTCGAGGCGCAGATGGCGCCCGTCGACCTGCACACCGCGCTCGACATAGCCGGTGCCCACCCCGCCGACGGGCACGGCTCCTTCGGACCGGTAGCCGTCGCTCGGCTGCGGGGCGCGTCCCTCCCAGTGGACACCTTCCACCTCGAGCGTGCCCGTAAGGCGCCGTACGCGGAGCCTGTCGATCTTCATGGTCCTACTGTCACCCTCCGTCCGGTCGGCCCCGGTCCAGGGGCGCGTGACCCACGCGGCCACGCGCCTCTGGGCAGGACCTCGATCAGGCGCCGAGTTGCGATTGCACCGTTGCGTTCAACGTCGCCAGCTGCGAGTCCATGTAGCTCTGGCTCCATGCGCCCGTGGTCGCGAGGTGCGACGCCAGCGAGTTCACCACGGTCCCGAGGCCGGTCTCAATCGCCGACCACGCGGGCGTGAAGCCATACGGTTGCGACTCCGAGATGATCTTGAGGAACAGCTTCGTCGACGGGAACTTCTTCGCGATCAGCGAGAGCCCCGACTTTGTCACGGGGAACCACCCCGCGAGCTGGTACATCTTGATATCCACCTCGGGGCTTATGCTCGCCTTCACGAGCTGGAGCGCGAGCGGCATCGTGCTTGCCGCGTACTTGGGCACGCCCCAGTAGAGCGTCCCGACGATGCTCTCGGCCGCGGTGCCGCCGTGCGGCCGCTTGCTCATTCCGTAGGGTACGTTGGGCAGAGGGGCGAACGCGATGTCCTTCGCGATCGGCGTCCCCGCGGCCTCACGGAGCGTGCTCTCGTTGGCGATCGGGAGCATCGCGACCTGACCTTTGAGGAACGCGGAGACCATCTCGCCGTCGTCCCACGTCAGCGAGCCCGGCGGCACGATGTGGTACTTGTAGTACTGGGCGAAGTAGAAGTCCATCGCCTCCTCCATCGGCTTGCTCGTAAAGGTGGCCTTCTTGCCGTTGGGCGAGAGGAAGCCGCCACCGAGCTGCGCTGAGTAGGACCACAAGAACTTCCAGGGGTCGAATGAGTCTGCCGGGTCGAAGCCTGCGCCATAGACGTGCGGGTCTGCCTTCTGGATCTTCTGTGCATCCTCGACCCACTGCGTCCACGTCGTCGGAGGCGACGTGATCCCTGCCTTCGCAAACAGCGTCTTGTTGTACGCGATCACGTAGGGGACGTCAAGCATCGGTATCCCGATGTCGTGGTTCGCGTCTGGCCCCGCCTGCGCGAGCATCGCCTGGATGAACGAGCTCCGCCCGCCGACAGCGTTCCAGTCGCTCGGGGTGTACTGAACGAAGTCACCCGTCGCGTAGAACGTCCCAGCGAACCCCGAGCCGTAGTTGATGAGGTCCGGGCCGGAACCCGAGACGATCGCGGTTTGGATGATGCTGCTCTCCTGGGAGCTGCTCGAAAACAGGTCCCACTTCACGGTCGCGCCCGTCTGGACGTGGAACTGCTTGGCGATCGCTGCGTAGTACGCGTTGTACTGCGCCGCGGCGCCAGCGGCCGCGGCGGGCGCGAGCACGGTGAGCACCTTCCCGGCGTATGGCAGCCTGGGCGCCCTCTGTGCCGAGGCAGTCGCAGTACCGCCCACCGCGGTCGCGAGCAGCGTCCCGACGGTCAGGCCGACGGTGCACACGGCGCGGCCGGCTCTTCCTAACGGATGGATGTTCCTCATGATAGTCCCCCCTTGCGTTCGTTGCGTGTGTTGGTGGCATGACGGCAACGCTTGCGAGCTGTTGCCATGCTCGTAACCTCCTCGTGCTGACGACGGTTGCGGCGCTCACGCCTAACGTCCGACGTGCGCCACTCCAGCTTCTGGCAATTGCGTTTCACAATCCTCCTGTTCTCTCACCTACCCTCGGAGATGTCTGGCAAAGCTCTGCGAGCGAGTGGCGAGAACGCCGCCTATGCGTTGCGGATCGCCGCCTTCACCGACTCGACAACGGGACCGGGCGCGCCCGCGTAGCGGCGCGCGAGGGCCAGCGCCTCCGCGCGCGCGGCGCCCTCGACGACCCGGTCCACCAGCCCAACCTCGCGAGCCGCGTGCGCGTCGAGGCGCTCGCCGCTGAGGAGGAGGTGGAGCGCGGGCCCGCGCCCGACGGCCGCCGCAAGGAGCGAGGCGCCGTCCCATCCCGGAAGATGTCCGAGGCCCACCTCCGGGAAGCCGAGCAACGCGTCGGGAGCAGCGACGCGCAAGTCGCAGGAGAGCGCTAGCTCGAGCCCTCCCCCGAGGACATAACCATGAAGCGCGGCAACAGAGACGAGTGCTGACTCCCGAATCCGTGCAAGTAGGTGCTGGCCTCTCGAAATGAACTCACCATGTCTCGCCGAATCGTAATCGCGCTTCTCCCTAACGTCCGCGCCGCTGCAAAAGGCGCGCCCCTTGCCCGCGACGACGACCGTGCGGCACCACGGCGTCCGCTCGAGGAGGTCCCATGCTTGCTCGAGTCCTTCGAGGGACGCGAACCGGAGCGCGTTAAGCTTGTCCGGCCGCTCGAGCATTAGCAGCGCCGTACCCGCCTCCCGGTCCGGAACGAGCGCGACATCCTGCCACGCGACGGGAACGTCCGACAGCACGAGGACGTCAGCATGCATGCTCGCCCTGCTCCTTTGGCGCTCGGGCCGCCGGCCCCTCCTCGGACGCCTGAGCCCGCCTGGGCGTCGGTTCCTTCGGCGCTCCGAAGTATCGGGAGATGTGAGTCGCGACAAGACAGAGCTCGCCGTCCTGATTGGCCACCTCTACGGTAGAGAAGGACTTGCCCTCCTCGGGCACCACCCGCTCGATCCGGTACGTGACGTTGACGGTGTCGCCGATGTAGACGGGGCGGACGAAGCGGACCCGATCGTAGCCATAGGACACGCAGTCGCCGCCGATCTCCTCAAGCTTGCGGGTCGAGGCCGCGGCCGTGTAGCCGAGGATGAGATTGCCGTGGGCGACGCGGCGGCCGTACGGCGTGGAGGCCATGTACTGCGAGTCGACGTGGTTGCGGGCGAGATCGCCGACGATTCCGCCGTAGAGGTAGACGTCGCTCTCGCTCACAGTCTTCGAGAAGGTCGTCACGTGCCCGATGGGCAACTTCTTGAGGAATGCCACTACCTCCTCGGAAACGGGAACTCTCTCCGGCATCGTCAGTGACCTCCTCGTCGGCGTTCGCGCCCCTCCGGGACCTCTAGCGTCTCCGGCCCAGGCGGGACCGCAGGCCTAGGAGTGGCCGCGGCAGCTGCAAGCCCAGGAGCCCCGCCCGGTTCGACGAACGTCAGCGTCGGCGAGACCTCGACCGGGAAGGGGATCCGCGCGAGTACGTCCTTCTGGAAGTCGACCCCCGCCACGACGCTCTCAAGCGAGAAGCCCCGTTCCGTCACCTCGAACGTCGCCCGCTCGGTGACGACGGTCACGCGCTGGCCCGCCGCGATGCCTCGTCGCCCGTTGAAGGTGATCTGTTCAACCTCGTTGACGAAGCGCGGGGTTCGCCCCTCCTCGTCGATCGAGAGCGTCCCGCCGATCACCGACTCCGCGAGCCCGCCTGTCGTCAGCGTCCCGCAGAACACGAGCCACCGGGCACCGTGGACGATGTTCACGAATCCCCCGCATCCGGGCATCATGTCGCCGAACCTGCTGACGTTGACGTTGCCATGCCGGTCGATCTGGCCGAACGCGAGCACGCTCACGTCCGGACCTCCACCCTCATAGAAGTCGAAGACCTCAAGCTGGCCGAGGAGGAGCTCCGGGTTGAGCGTCGCCCCGCCGACCTGCGGCCATCCGCCCATCGGGCCCTGCTCAACGGTGAAGTAAAGGTCGTCGCGCCCGAGCGCTCGCGCCGCGCTCGGCACGTCGTACATTGGCAGGCCGGCTCCGAGGTTCACCATTGAGCGCTCCGGCAGCAGGCGTACAGCAGACTGGGCGATAAGCTCACGAGGGCTCTTGCCGAGCCGCGCCGGCGGGATGCCGCGGGCGGCCCCGGTCAACGTCGGATCCTGCTCGTCCTCCCAGGGCTCCTCCCGGACGACGACAGCGTCGACCACCGGGCCTGGGACGCCGCCCATGCGCGGGTGGACCGTGCCGACCTCGACAACCTCGTTCACCTCGGCGATGACGAGGCCGCGGGTGCGGCGGGCAGCCGCCGCGACATCCCAGACGCCGTGGTCGTACGCCTCCCGCTGCAGATAGAGGTTGCCGCGCTCGTCGGCCGCAGTCGCCTTCACGAGCGCGACGTCAACGGTGAGCGAGGGGTAGAAAAGCATCTCCGTCCCCCCGACCGTCTCAAGCCGGTTGAGCGGCACTGTGGCACCGGGACCGACGCAGCCGCCGCCGAGACGGGGATCGACGAAGGTGCCGACGCCAACCTCGGTCCACACGCCCCGGCGGCCCGCCGCGCTGGCGCGCAGCCACTGCAGGATCGTTCCCATCGGGTAGTTGTACGCCGCGACCTCGTCCGACTGGGCGAACCGATTAAGCGCGGACTCACGATTGCGACTGAAGCTCGAGACCACGAGCCGCGACATCAGCCCTCGGTGTGCGAGTCGGTTGAGGCCGCTCCCTTCTCCGCCGCGACCCTTGCGGCTGCGCTCGAGCATGCTGAGCGCGACGACCGTGCAGCCTTCCGGCCGTCGCTCGTCAACGAAACGCGCTTCGATCGCCTCGAGCAGCGACTCGGGAACCGCTCGGTAGCTCCCGCCGGAGACGGCGATCGTGGCGCCGTCGGGGACGAGTGCGGCGGCTTCCCTGGCGCTCACGACTCGCACTGCCAGCCACTTCCGCCGTGGTCGGGCCTGCCAGCGCGGTCTAGCCCACGGAACGCTCCGGACGCTCCGGCGTGCTCTCGCGCACCACCAGCTCGCCGCGGAAGCGGCGCACCCGCGGGCGCTCCGCACGGGGCTGGAGCGCCAGCTCCAACGCAAGCGCGCCGAGCTCTTCGAGCGCGAGGTGCACTGTCGTCAATGAAGGCGTGACGTCCCGCAGCTGTGCGACGTCGTCGAAGCCCGCTATCGCCACGTCGTCCGGCGTGCGCACTCCCCGCTCCCGCAGCGCCGTGATCCCACCGACCGCCATGATGTCGTTCACTGCGAAGATGCAGTCCGCCTCGATCCCCCGGTCGAGCAGCTCGTTCATCGCCGCATAGCCCCCGTCCCGAGTGAACGCTCCGTACACCACGTGCTCCTCGGGGATCTCCACGCCGTACGTGCTCAGGCCACGACGAAAGCCCGTGACGCGCTCCTGGCAGGTGATTAGCTCCGCCGGTCCTGCCAGCACGGCGAAGCTGCGGTAGCCGAGCTCGTGGAGTGAGTCGGCGAGCGCCCGCGCACCTGTGACGTTGTCCACCACGACGGTGTCGAAAGGCAGGGTCGCCTGGCTCACGAGCACGATCCGGCCCCCGGCTGCTTCGAACGCCGCAAGCTCCGCCTTGAGTCGCGAGGCAAGTCGGCGGTCCGAGGTCCGGCTCCCGACGAGGATCGCCGCCCGCGCGTGCTGCCCACGCAAGGTCGCGACGTAGCTCGGCTCCCGCTCGGCGTGGTGCAGGGTGCAGGCAATGCTGACGAGAAGTCCCTGCCGCTCCGCCTCCGATATTAAGCCGGCTGCGATCGTCGAGAAGTATGGATCCGCGATGTCCGCCACCACCAGGCCGACCGTGTCGGTCCGCCCTCGCGCCATCGCCTGCGCCGGTGCATTGGGCAGGTACTTGAGCGCAGCCGCGGCCTGTCTCACGCGCTCGGACAGCTCCGGACGGACGCGACGATTGCCCCCGTTCAGCACTCGGGATGCCGTGGCGAGCGAAACCCCTGCCTCCGCGGCCACGTCGTCGAGCGTCACCACACGACCCGCGACGCGCCCCGCCATCAGACGCCTGCCTCCACGGACACTCACCCGTCCCTCCGGCTCGTACGCAGTCCGGCAGCTGCGAACGTCGACCGACAAGGAGTGTAGTTGGTGCTCCGCGCGTTCGACCGTGTGTCACTGTCAGCCTTGCCACCATTCCTCCGAGACGATCGCGGCGTACCGGCGCTTCACGTCCTCGACGACGAGATCCGGCGTGGTCGCCCACACTTCCGCGTTCATGATTTCCACCTCGACATCGCCGCCGTAGCCGGCCTCTTCGACGGCACGGAACAGCAGCGGGAAGTCGACGTGACCGTCGCCCATGAGTCCTCGGCCGAGGAGGACGTCAGCAGGGAGCGGGGTGACGAAGTCACTGATCTGGAAGCTCGCGATGCGCGAGCCGGCGCGCCGGATCTGCGCGCTCGCCTCGGGGTCCCACCATAGGTGGAATGTGTCCACGACGACCCCGACCTCCTCCTCGGGGAAGTGCTCGGCGAGGTCGAGCGCCTGACGGAGCGTGCACAGCACGGAGCGGTCAGCGCAGTACATCGGGTGCAGCGGCTCGAGCGCGAGGCGCACCCCGTGCTCGCCGGCGAACGGCGCGAGCACACCGAGCGCGTCCGCGACCTGCCCGCGGGCCGCGGCAAGGTCACGCGAGCCGCTCGGCAGGCCGCCGACCACCATGACGAGGCAGCGTGCCCCAAGCTCGGCCGCGTCCTCGATGGCGCGCCGGTTGTCGTCGACACGGGCCTGCAGCTCTCCCGCGTCCGCCACGGTGAGGAAGCCTCCGCGGCAGAGCGACGAGACCCGCAGCCCCGCCGCGGCGACCAGCTTCGCCGCCGCGCCCACGCCCGTCTCATCGAGCCGGTCACGCCAGACGCCGATGGCTGCTATGTCCGCACGAACACAGCCCTCGATCGCCTGCGCGAGCGACCAGCTCTTCGTCGTGATCTGGTTGAGCGACAGCCGGGAGAGGAGAAGATCGCCCACCGCAAGCGTCCCGCGGGAGGAAGCAGCGTGCACGGCGTTGATAGGTTGACCTCCAATCGCACGCATCATCTGACGACGCCTGAGAGCTCTAGGAATCGCTGCAACCGGGCGACGGCGAACTCCGGATCCGCTACGAGCCCCGCCGCGTCGGCGAGCCGGAAGGCCTCGACGAGATGGAGGACGCTCCGTCCGGATTGTAGGCCACCGACCATGGTGAAGCCGCGCTGCTGGCCGTTTAGCCACGCGAGGAACGTGATACCGGTCTTGTAATACGGGGTCGGTGCGCCGAACAGGTGGCGGCTGAGCGGCACCGTCGGCGCGAGTGCCTCCTCATAGCCGGCGTCGTCGCCGGCATCCAGCAAGGCAAGCGCGGTCGCCGCCGCGGGGGCAGCCACATCGAACGCGCCGAGCAGTGCGTGGCTGTGCCGCTCGCCGTCGCCCCGGATGAGCTCGAGGTAGGAGAAGTCGTCGCCCGTGTAGACGAGGACACCCTCGGGAACCTCCCGCCGCAGCCGCATCTCCCGTGCGGCGTCGAGCAAGGACACCTTTACGCCGGCGACCGCGGGAGCGTAGTCCCGCAGCAGCGACAGGAGCGTCTCGACCGCCTCGTCGAGATCGGTGGTCCCCCAATAGCCCCGAAGGGCGGGGTCGAACATCTCGCCCAGCCAGTGCAGTAGGACCGGCCGGCGCACCTGCGCGAGGAGCTTGCCGTAGACGAAGCGGTAGTCGTCGGCGCCCCGCGCGGCTACTGCAAGGTGGCGACTCGCCATGACGACCGGCGTAACGCCCACGCTCTCGACGAACTCGAGCTGCTCCTCGTAGGCCGCCACCACCTCGTCTAGGGTGAGAGAGCGGCTTTCAGGGACGTGGTCGGTGCCCGCGCCTACGATGATGTCACCGCCGCAGGCGGCGGCCTCGAGGGCGCTGCGGCGCACGAGCTCCTGTACCGCGGGCCAGTCGAGCCCCATCCCGCGCTGGGCGGTGTCCATCGCGTCAGCCACGCCGAGGCCCCAAGCCCACAGCGACCGGCGCACCAAGAGCGTCGCTTCCCAGTCGAGCCTTGCCGCGCCGCCGATCCGGTTGTCTGCGAGTGGGTCCGCAACAACGTGCGCCGCGGCGTACGCGACGCGCCGACGGCCCGTCGACGGGCGAGGGCTCCAAAGCCGCGGCTCGCGGAGCCGGTGCATCTCAAACGACCCGTCTGCACGCGGCAACGAGATCCCTATGGTCATAGCACGAGCTCCGGTAGCTCGATCCGGCGCCCTTCCGCCGACGAGCGCTTGCCGGCCTCGGCGAGCTGCGTCCCGCGCGCCCCGGACAGGAAATCGTGCGGGTGCGGCTCGTCCGCGACGACATGCCGGATAAACTGTTCCCACTGCACCTTGAATGCGTTGTCGAACACCAAGTTGTCCGGGACAGGGCTCCAGGCCGCCCGGTAGTCCACCGGGTCGGGTAGGTCGGGGTTCCATACCGCGAGCGGGGTGGCGCAGCGGTGTTGGACCTTGCAGTTGCGGAGCCCCGCGACGGCGCTCCCCTCGGTGCCGTCAACCTGCAGCTCCATCAGCTCGGTGCGGTCTACTCGCACGCACCACGATGAATTGATCTGTGCAACTATACCGCCGTCAATCTCGAAAATCGCGTACGCCGCGTCGTCGGCGGTCGCGTCGTATCGGGCGGACTGCTCGTCGTAACGGACCGGGATGTGCGTGGCGGCCCGCGCGGTGACGGCCTGCACCGGACCGAAGAGGTTCTCGAGGACGTACCGCCAGTGGCAAAACATGTCGAGCACAATGCCACCGCCGTCTTCGACTCTGTAGTTCCAGCTCGGTCGCTGCGCTTCCTGCCAATTGCCCTCGAAGACCCAGTAGCCGAACTCGCCGCGCACGCTGAGGATTCGGCCGAAGAAGCCAGACTCGACGAGCCGGTGGAGCTTGAGCAGACCGGGCAGATAGATCTTGTCGTGGACGACGCCGTTCTTCACTCCGGCGGCACGCGCCGCGCGAGCGAGCTCGAGGGCGCCATCCAGCGAGCTCGCGAGCGGCTTCTCGGTGTAGACGTGCTTGCCCGCCGCGATCGCCGCACGGATCCCCTCCTCCCGCGCGGAGGTGACCTGCGCGTCGAAGTAAATCTGCGCGTCGTCATCCTCGAGCGCCTCATCGAGCCGGGTCGTGAAACGCAGCCCGCCGTGACGCGCCGCGATCTCCTCGAGCCGGACCGCGTTCCGGCCGACGAGAACAGGCTCGACCTGGACGCGCTCGCCGCCACCGAGGTCGACGCCACCCTGCTGCCGGATCGCGAGGATCGAGCGAGCGAGGTGCTGATGGTAGCCCATGCGGCCCGTGACGCCGTTCATGACGACCGTCACCTGCTTCGTCGGGCTCGTCGCCCGCCGCCCGCCGGCCGCCGAAGAGAACACGCTTTCCAACGGTGCCGCCCCCGCGCCATCCACTTCAGGCGCCCACCGGTGTCTGATGCTGGCCAGCCACGTCGACCGGTCGCCGCGTCCGGGCCGACTTGTAGATCGCGAGCACGATCTCGAGCGCGGCCACGGCGTCCTCGCCGCTCACAAGCGTCGGCGAGTCATAGCCGTCCTCGGTGAGTGCTCGCGCAACGTCCTCGAAAATGCTTGTCACCGGCGCCGTCTCTTTCCAGCTGATATTGGGATCCGGCCTCCACATGGTGATCGCGTCGTTCAGCGCCATGACGCTCCCACTCTCACCGTTCACCTCCGACCTGCTCGTCGAGCCACCTCCATAGAAGGGATGGACCGGCCGGTCGTTGTGAAAGGTCGCGGTGCCGATCAGCACGCCCATCGCGCCCGAACGCATCTCGAGTAGCGCCGCCGCAGTGTCCTCGACCTCTGTGGTGTGGGTGTAGCTGCCCGTGAGCGCCTGCACGCTGGCGACGTCGCCGAGGTACCAGCGGAGCTTGTCGATCGCATGGATGCTCTGATTCATTACGATGCCGCCCCCGGCGTAGCGCAGCGTGCCGCGCCAGCCGCCGTCCGCCTCGTAGTATGACTGGGGCCGGAAGCACTTGTAGCTGAAGTCACCGAGGATCAGCTTGCCAAACGCGCCCGCGGCGACGGCCTCGTAGATGCGGAAGTTGTCCCGCATGTAGCGCAGGTAGAACTCGCAGAACAGGCGCACACCTGCATTCGCGCACGCCTCGACGATCCCCTGTGCCCGCTCGAGGGTGACGTCGATCGGCTTGGTCATGACGACGTGTTTGCCCGCGGCGGCCGCGTTCGCGGCGATGTCGCGGTGGAGCGCGCTCTGGGTGAAGACGCCGACGACGTCGATGTCGTCGCGATCGAGGAGCCGACGGTAGTCCGTCTCCCACGCAACGCCCAACTTCGTTCCTGCTTCGCGGGCGCGCGCCTCGTCGACGTCGGCGACCGCCACGAGCTCGGCGCCCGGCGCTTGCTGCACGGCCTCGCAGCGCGAGAGCCCGTACGCGCCGGTCCCGACGATGGCGAACTTCACAGGATCAGTCATGCTCTTCCTTCTCCCTCAGTCACAGCGCCCTTACCGCTGTCGTCGTCCCGTCGACCGACTCGGAGCAACTCGTGGAGGTTGGCGATGTCCTTCACGATGTCCTCCTGGAGCCTCGTCTCGTCCTCGGGTCGCCGCGGGTAGTAGTTGCGCTCGACGGTGAAGACGCCGTCGTAGCCATCGTGGAGCAGCGTCGCGACGATCTCACCGTACGGGATGCTGCCCTCGCCGACGACCGCCCGGCGATCGCTCGCGAGGTCAGGACGCCCGGGTTCCGCGACGAGGTCCTTTACGTTGACGTCGGCGAGCGGCAGCGCCCTCGCGCCATGCAACCCGTCGAGGGGCTGCTCGCCCGATCGCCACGCGTTCGCGACGTCCCAGCAGAGCACAACCGAGTTCGCGCCCAGCCGCTCGAACAGCTCGCGGGCCTCCCGCACCTGGCCAACGTAGCTCGCACCCTCCGTTTCGATCATCAACGTCACGCCCGCCCGCCTGGCCATCTCCACCGATGGCCGCAGCCGGCCCGCAAGACGGTCGAGGCACTCGTCGAGGTCCGGCCGAATCGCCCACGACGCGTAGCTCTCGTGATCGCGCAGCCAGAGCGCGAATATCCGGACGACGTCGCAGCCGAGGATCTCGCCGACGGCGAACATCTTGCCGAGCACCGCCTCGGCGGCGCGCTGATCGTCGTCGCTGTCGAGGTAGAAACCCCGGCCGTATGGCGACCCAACCGCCGTGAAGGCGAGCCCGTGCTCGTCGGCGACCTTGCGGACGAGCTCGAGCTCGGTCCGCTCAAGCGTCGCGATATTGCGCCCCCATACGTTGCGTATAGCCAGCCCGTCGACTCCGGCACCGGCCGCGACGGCCGCGGCGGTCGCGAAGTCCGCCGCGATGTCGTCGTTGTACACCGAAACCCTGTAGCCCATCGCCCTCTCCCGCGCGCGGTCAGCGGACGCGCCGCACCCGATAAGCGACCGGGCCGGTAGCATCGAGGTCGAAGCGGACAAGGCCGACAAGGCCGTGCCGCGACTCGTAGCCGTGCGGCAGGTGGACCACACGGCGCACCGCGCCCTCCGGCCGCACCTCAACGGTCTCGCCCGCTTTCTGGAGGACCAAGCCGGTCCGGTCCAGGGTCACCGTCGTCGTGCCGGTCCCATAGTCGCGCAGGTACGGCACGAGCAGGCTCACCGGATACTCGCCGACATCCTCTATAACCCGGAGTTCGTCCTTGAGGATCTCCGCGGTGATCCGGTAGATGAGCTCGACGACGCGGACCTTCCCCTCCATCGTGCGACCGAAGGTCCTGACGATCGGTCCGGTGGACGGGCGCATCGTCGACAGCGGGACGAGCGAGCCGTCCGGCTGCCAGATTCCGAGACCGACGGTGAGTGGCGTCGCCGTACCGACGTGCCGAACCTGACCGCCGAAGCGGAGCCGCCTACCCGGACCGAGCGTCAGGTCCGCGATCCCGAGCGCGTCGTAGCGCGGCTCCGGCGCCATGTAGCCGGGCTGCGGGTCAAAGTTGAGGTGGAGCGACCAGCGATCCGCGTGCAGGAGCGCCCGGTTGATCGGCGCCGGGTCCACGAGCGCGACGGGCTCGACGTCGATCTCTACAGGGCCGTCGCCCGTGAATCCGTCGAGGACCGCGGTGGCGAAGAAACCAAGCGGCAGGCTGACGTAGTGCGAGTCCGCGGTGTAGACCTCGTAGCCGATGCGGTGATCGGCTGGGAACACGTTTTCGACCGGGCTCAGCTCGCCATTCGCCCGAAACAGGCCGCGCGCGGCGTCGAAGCTGCGCACCGCGGCACGCTCCGCGGCAGTCGCGAGCTCCGGTGCGCGCTCGCGAAGGTAGCGAGCCGCGTTGAAGAAGTACGCGCACTGCGCACCAAGGACCCAGAGGTGGCCCGTGCTGCGGTGCGCGCTGGCGAGCGAACCACTCGACAGCTGGAGCGCGAGGCTACGCCGCAGGCCACTCTCGACGAGTCGGTCGAGG